>CALEIL010000038.1 GCA_937876435.1 uncultured Bacteroidota bacterium | reverse complement strand
ATAACGCAACATCATGGAGACTGACAGTATAGTGGCTAATGGATTAGCGATGCCCATTCCGGCAATGTCCGGAGCAGGCCATCCCGGGGATCGGCTGAGACCATGTTGGCTGATGTTTATTTGACTCAGGGGAACTGGCAGGAAGAACGGTGATACCAATTATGCCATCTATCGGTATGTTGAAATTTTACCGACGGCTGCTGAGGCTTTGAATGAAATTAACGGTCCTACTGGTGAAGCCCTCGGCTACGTTAATCAGGTGAGGGAAAGAGCAAGGAACTGGGCGGGAACACCCAATAATTACCCGGAAAATGTGGCAGGGGGACTTTCAAAAGACGATTTCCGGGACATGGTTCTCGAAGAACGAAGATTGGAATTGAGCTTTGAGTTCAAAAGTTGGTGGGACATCAAAAGGAGGGATATAGGGGAACAGGCATTTAAAGGAGCCAATTCCCTGGAGCCCCATGCAAATTTCAATGCGGATCAGTACCTCTTACCATTGCCTCAAAGAGAATTGGACCGAAATCCCAATTTGCTCCCTCAAAATGCAGGATACTAATATTCGAGAATCTATATACATTGGGGCATGTGGAGTCGACCTTTTCATGTGTTAAAACACACACGCACAAACATTGTCAATACAATTGTTACTATATGGGACACACCGTTGAAAACGGGATGATCTAAGAGAACGGTCAGCCCGTGAAACCACCTTTTAAAAGCAATCAGGTATATGGAGACGACACTCTGAATACGCAATACGCCCCTGCAAATCAATTGGACTTTGGGCTGGACACGATGATTTTTTACCAGGACCCCTGCCCGTAGCAGTATCTGAAATACTGCATCACAATGGGACATATTACAAAGCGGCATTACAACCTTCGCTGGATGGCATCAGATTAGCCCGATTGAAATGGGATAGAGTATTATATGGTCGAATCAAGCTGAATCAACAGCGCGGGTCCTTGCTAATTTGATTGAGGTGGCACTTTTCCAGGAAGACACATATGGCGTGCCCAATGTTTTTAATGATCGAGAAGCAGAAGCTCAGGATACTGCTCCGGGTTGAGCATCATGCATGGTTCAGCAATATGAATAATAAACACACTCCGATCACTTTGTAGTTTAGTCGAAGCGTCTTCAATGCCTGAGCCAGGTGGTTTCTGACCGTGTGTGGTGATATTTTCAATTGTTCTGCAATTTCGATGTACGACAGTCCCTTCTCTCGACTCAACCGGTATATCTCACGTTGTCGTACCGGGAGCATATCGACGAATTCCTCAAGTTTTTTCTCCAGATCCCCCGCAATTATGATGCCTTCAGTGTCCACATATTTCTCACGAAAGGATTGGATCATTTCAGTTTTGATCAGATTATTCCGGTTGATTTTTTTAAAGTATTTGTACGTCCTGTTTCGGGCTACCGTGAATACGTAGGCTTCCAGGTCCTCAATTTTTATAAGTTCCTGCTCTTTTCTGACCAATTGCAAAAATACATCCTGGGTCAAATCTTTGGCAATATCCTCAGATATGACATGAACCAATGCAAAGGCATATACACGGCCGTAATATTTTTCAATTATTTGGTTGATCATAAAAAACAGTTAGACCAATGTACAAAAATCATACTAAAATATAGTAAAAAAATATAACCTACAAAAAAAAGATGCGATAAAAGGATTAAGAAAATAAGAAATAGACACTAGTACAAACTTCTCGTGGGAGACTCATACTATTCAAATAACCGAAATTTATATCCAGGATGGAAGGAAACAAGAATAGCCCAAAACGAATCCAGCACCTCTACGGGAAGCTGAAGGACGAATCGATTTCTGAGATGGAATTGGAAGAGTTGTACGATTTCCTGAGTGAAAATGACACCACTCTGGGTCCTGAAATGTGGGATACCTGGAAGAATTCAAAAGTATTATTGCGCGAAGAAATCCTGCACCGGCACGTGGAAGAAATGAAACTTAAAGTATCGGACAACCGCCATCGAACGGTCAGATTTCAAATATGGGGCAGCGTTGCGGCGGCGGTTTTACTTCTTATTATAGCCGGGATTGGTATGACACGGACTGACAACACCGAATATTATTCCACCAACTTTGGAGAACGGGAGACGATACAACTCCCTGACGGTTCGATTGTGGAATTGAATGCCCACTCTACGCTGACCTGGGCTAATGATTGGGAAGAAACCGGTGTACGAAAGGTCCAGTTAACGGGTGAAGCTTTTTTTGAAGTAGCGCATTTGCCTCAAAACCAAAAATTTGAAGTGAGAACTTCCGACCTCAACATCGAAGTACTGGGGACTTCTTTTAATGTCCTGAAGCGCAACACCAATACAGAAGTCTTTCTGAGCGAAGGGAAGGTCAAATTGGTCTTTGAAGGAGTCAGGTCCAGGAATGACACCCTGATTATGGCCCCTGGCCAGAAAATCAGTTATTCCAAAGAACAAGATCGCATCATCAACGATATAGGTAAAAACATCGAAAAGGAAGCCTCCTGGAAGAATGGGGTATTGTATTTTGTTCACAAGTACAACGAAGGTACCTGGTACATTAAATCGTATGATATTCTGACTGCACAAATCAGGATTGTATGCAAAACCCTTCCGGGCGCTGAAGACTTTTTCCTCGAAAAAGATCGAATTATCTGGATGGCCAAAGACAACCGTATTTATCAATCCACGCTTCAAAACGGATTGGCGTCTTCCTGGAAAAATATTTTCCACCTTGAAAATTTTCCTTTGAATAATATAGGAAGAATGTGCGTTATAGGGGATAATCAATTGGTATTTATCAACCATTAATCACTCAATTCTGTGAATATTTTTCGACTGCCATACGCTCTTGTTGGGTTTTTCTTGTTGATATCCGGTACGCTAATCAGCCAGGACGAACAATCCTATATACTCCAGTTGGAGCATGACCATGCGATCGCAGAGGTAAGATCCTATTTTGAAGAGAGGAACCTCAACGTTCAATTGAGAGAAATTGCACCCAGCATCCAGGCATGGGAACTGACCCTGCTCAGTCATCCCACCAGAAGGGCAGCGGAATGGCAAAACCTTCTCGATCAATGTCCCGGATTACTTGGAAGTCCAGTGCCCGGAGGCAACCGACCCGGCATGGGGAGTGTGCCCATGCTCCGGCGCCGGACCCTGCTGGCA
>CALEIL010000037.1 GCA_937876435.1 uncultured Bacteroidota bacterium | reverse complement strand
TTTCGCAATGTAGGTCGGGGAACTCGAATATTAGCATCTATGATATGGATCAACTCCCCATTAATCAATACAGAATCTTCAAAACTAACGCTTTTACGATAATCGCGATCATCTTCAGAGACGGGTATTTTGTTAAAACCTCAGTCGGTCCACATACCTCGAAGCATCTGCAACGTGTGGTCGACCAACTCCTGGCCACCTTCGGGACCTATCAATGTGCTGGACGCGACAGCCCCGTATGCCCCTCCCGCAATGGATCGGACGGTGGGGACATAAGATCCGCTCCCCGCCAATTGGATCAAAAACGTCTGAACAGCCGGACTCTGCGTTTTCATCCGTACCCCGTAGTCCAGGTAAAGCTCAAAAGGATTGGTGGCCAAGGCAATATCTCCCAGCCTGATCGTATGAACCTCGATCGGTATCGTCTTTTCCTTCTGTTCCAGATTAAATCTCGTTTCTACGTTGGCGAACCACCTGTACCGGCTATAGGCCTGAGTGATGCCTGTGTACCATCGACCTTCCTTCATTTTCTCGGGATGGGAGGTGAGGTCCAGCAGCAGGGAATCGTAAATTGGTTTCCACGTCTCCATTCCTTCTGCGGCTAAACTAAGATCCTCCTGATTCAACAATCTTCGCGTGAGTGGCAGGGTTTCCGTTTGGTGTTCCAGAACCGGATCCCATGCTATATTATCCTTCATGTAAGGCAAAATGGAAACCGCAGCGTGGGTCAGATCCCGGGCGATTTGTTTCCTTCGGGCGATACTTCCCCTCCCGGGCTTTTCGTCCGGAAACATCAACGACTGCATCCTCTCTTCTGATTTTTGATCATACATAAAATGGGGAGATTGATCTCCGGCAGCGCTGCATTGGGGTAGTACAAATACGTCTTCCCCCAACTGTGCGGCGATTTCTCCGCGTACGTCGTGCCAGTAATCTGCGCTCAATCTGTATTCGTGTTCGCTGACCTGAGAAGGACAAGCCACGTTCATGACGACACCAGTCAACCGCGAATCCCTGTCCCAGGTGTATATCAGGTTTACGCTGTGGTCTTCAAATCCTTCGATATGACTAAACTCCACGTCATTGGTATTTCCGTACATCCTCGATTTCCCCGAAAGATAGGATTGAAGCCGGTTGTGTCCTACTACGGCATGAGACGTTCCATAACTAACTCCCCCTGGCTTCCGCACCGACCAGGCTTCAGATACCGCGGCAGCTACCCGGCCTGCCATAAATTGCAGATATTCATACGGTGACATGGCATTCAATGCGATACCGTACCGTTTTTGGATATCGGTTTCTGTTCCACAATAAGGAGCTGAATGGGAGTGGGTAGCGTTGATGATAATGTCAGACCCGGCGATTTCCGGTATTTTTTCAGAAACCATACGACGCACTGTGGTGAGCAGGCTTTTTTCTTTCTCATCGCGCGTTCCATCACTGATTCCTACGAGATCACAACTGACAAAAACCACCTTTGTGGAGGTGCTGGCATCGTCTCCTGATTCGAGAACCAAAACCGTGGCCGTGATGGGGTCCAAAACATCTTCAGACACCCGGGCATGAAATTGTCCTGCGATCAATACGGGCTTATCCGGAGTAACATCTACTTGTGACCACCCAATTTTGAGATTGTTCTGGGAGATGGCATGATTGGAGACAAATAAAAACACGATTGAGAAAAGTACAGGGATCAGGTTTATACGAAGGTTCATATTGCATAAGGTAATTGACCAAAATGGATTGATTTGAATAACCCCAGCAATATAATCCTTTTGGGGATGAAATCCGCCCCCTTTTCCAAAGTTCCCGGGCCTGGACTGAATATATGGGTATGGTCCACTCCCATATATCACTCTCCTGAGGTCAGCCCCGCATGATTCATTCCACTTCAAATTTCCATTTGACCCCGTCTGCATTCGTGGACACCACCCCAAAACGTCCCTGTACATGGGAGGTTCCCGTTTCATATGATATGGGATCGATCCCTGCACCGAAGGAGGAAGCTATATAATCCGTTCCTTCTTCAGTATCGACGGCTATGATTCCACGATCATCCAGCACCCTGACGTCCCTGACAAAAGATTGATCTGACTCGAATCCTTCAAATACTGAAATAAAAGTATTCAACCCATCCCCCCGGTGCCTTCGGATCACGTACGGAATTTGAGCCCCGACATCCGAATTCTTCCAATCGCGCTGTCCCCATCCTTTCGCGAAAAAAACATCCTCCCCGGCGGAACCAAGTGCCCATGTCCTGCATAGCATGCCCGAACCTACCGGCCAGCAAATATTCCATTTGTCCGATCCACTTCCCTGTTGAATTTGAGAAAAATCGTACAATTTTTCTATCCCAGATTCTTTACAGGTCAGACCAGATAATTCATACGACAGGGAAGATAAATGGAATACATAATCCCGCGTGTCACCACCTTCTGCCCTGAAAAAATCCACCGCGTAATTTTTCCCATTTCCGTGCTCCACCAGGGCAACCGTGCGACGATAAATCTGTGCCTCTGCGTACGCCTCAGAGGTGGCTTCCATCACTTTGACCTGAGGGGATGACCTGAAAAAAACGACATTCCCACCGCGAGGCTGTGTTCGTTGATCAGATTCATTCACCACTACGGTATTGTGAGCAACGGTTCTTATAGTTTGGGGTTTCAGAGGATGGTCCCAGAGGTAACCCAGGTCAGATAACAGTTCACGACCTTTTTTCCAGTAGTATATATGTAGGCTGTCTCTTTCGTGATGGATCCCCCAGTGACTGGCAGTGAGCAGCAGCAAGCTTTCCCGCCCGTCTGTACCGGTTCTCATATGACCGATCCTCAGGTCCGGAGGGCACCAGTCGGAAAAATGCAACGATGGAATCTTAACCTGGTTATTCCCAGGATTTCTGAAAAAAAGTGAAAAAGACGAAGGGCTATTGGGTTTTGCCAAATCATAGGGAAGGGACTGGGTGGTCATTTCAAATTCTTCCATGGCATCCGAAAAATAAGAATCGTCGACCGGGCCGGAGGGCAGCGACAAATCTTCCCCGCACAGTTCTTTTAACAATGCCAGATATTCCGGTTTGTCCGGGTAATTAGCCACCATCAAATCCACGTACGACGCATCCAGTCCAAGATCCTTGAACGAATCGGCGTACGGTGGATACTTAAGATCCCCCTGCAATCCCCTGAAAAATCCATGTAAAACCCCGGTGTAGGCCTGTTCCCTGTACGCGTCGAATGAATCGATTCGATTCCCGGAACGATCCAGAAAACCTGCCGGATCGCTGTACCCTTTCGAAGCCTGAGCAAAATCCCAGATCCCACCAAGCGTCATCAACCCATAAAAAGGAGATTCACTCGAAGTTCCATCTTGTAAAAACCACTCATTCACCGTTTTTGAAAACCCTTCCATCCCAAACCGAAATAAGTCCGGATGACCGACGCACATCCCTACCAGCGCTACCGCGGTCCTGTTGCTGACCGATTTGTTGTTCAATTTCTTATCGCAGACCAGTAAAATCGTACTTTCGAGCAGGAGATCCCGTTCGATCCTGATGCGGTCTTCTTCCTGATAGATCCCCTCTCCGTTTTCGTCCACCGCGGCACACGTCATATCATACGCTTCCACGACCTTGCGTATAAAATCAGATTCGAGTCCCACGCCACTGGCTCTGCCGGCGCTCCAATACGCCGTCCACAATCCCCCATTGGGTTGATTGGGCGGGGGAGTAATTTCCGGGTGCGGCAATTCAGCGATATGTAATGCAGCCACCCTGGGATCCATATCAGCATATTCACCGTAACCTACATGAACGAGCCAATTGGGGTAACAAGTTGCAAATCTCAAAAGGATCTTCTTGCAGGCTACGGCCAATTCTGACTTTTTGGTTAGTGCGTACGCTTCTGCCAACATTCTGGCGTATCCCGCGCACCATTGTACTTTCCGGGATCGGATATTGGCCAAAAAACTCGGTCGCCCCTGGGTAAACCCAAAAATTTTAAACGGATCTCCCCCATAATACGTCAGTTCCTGGGGTTTCCCCCAGGTCGTCTTCATGGAAATGGTTTCCGGGTATTTGGCGTTGGGAAAAACGGTGCCACATTGCTCGCATTCCAATCGATGGTAGTTTTGGATTTCCCATTTCCACAAACCGTGGGGATGCACTGGTTTGCCCTGATCCCTGCAAGCCGGACAAGGCGTCCACAAGGGATCACCGGGGGTCGTTTCTTCTATCAGTTTCTCCAGAATGATGCGATCGGTCAGGTGTATATGGTGAAAGGCAGCCCGTTCGATATTCCTTGCATAATTTTCAGCCCATGGAAACCGGGCTATATTTTTATGAGCCAAATCGATATTTGCCTCTTTAAATGTCAGACAGGGATGGTGGATCTGGGAACGGTATTTTTCCCATAGCGTCCAATCAAACAAGGGTTCTGAGCCGGGGTTTTCCCGGGGCCGATCCTGGGTCAAAAAAGGCAACCAATCCGATGACCCGATCATCATTCCCGATGATCCCAGGACCAGATGGTAGAGAAATTGGCGTCTATCTTTTAGTTGTGTGCTCATTTTTCAGTATTGCATTATCCGGGGCTTCTTCACTAGTGTGCGGAAATTTAAGTAGCTATCAATGTTTTTTAAAATATTTTTTGAC
>CALEIL010000036.1 GCA_937876435.1 uncultured Bacteroidota bacterium | reverse complement strand
ATATCTACACTTAGCACTAAGCGTCAGGAATACATTCTTGAAAACACGCCAAAAGACAAGACACAGGGTATGCTAGACCAGGCATTGATGGACGCCATAAAGCGACAGGCTAAGACCAAAAATCTGTCGTGGTAATATTCAAATACGCGTAATCGAAAGTCAAAGAAAGGGGGTTAGCCCCTTTTCTTGTTTATGGCTCTTGCCGGTTTCTTCTAACCTTACGAATTATGATATAAAGTACTAGCATGAGGAGCGGCACTCCCAGGTAAAACCACACATTACCCGATTCAGTAAAGTCAACAGGTTCAGTTTGGTGAGGGATGTCTTGCGGAATCTGAACCAGCAAAGCAAACGGATACCATGTCAGTGATACGAGGAAAGCGAATGCAATTTTAGCGGATATAACCATGTCGAACTATTTGAGATACCTGACAAAAGGCCGTGATTCGTCGTACGCTGACGAGCCTGGCCACCAATCAGGGTATTATTTTAATGCCACCGGATAAATTTGGATTGTTTGCCAACTCCAAAAATGATATAGTCGTCGGATTTAGGTTTTGAAGCCCCTGTAAGGTTAAGAGTTGTGCATTATTTGGAATTTTCAAATCACCATTAATTGCCACGAGATTCTGCAATCCGTTTAGGGAGGGTAAACTGGGATTATTCCCAATGTAGAGGTAGCCTCCGACTTGCGTCAGGTTTTGCAAACCTTCCAATGAAACCAATAGGTTATTGCTGTGAATAAATAAGTCGACCCCGACATTTTGAAGATTCTCCAGCCCATCCAGGCTTGTCAATTGATCATTGTGCTCAATATATAGGTAACCTCCGATCTGCGTAAGGTTTTGTAGTCCTTCTATAGAACCCAGTAGATCATTGTTGTGAATCGTCAGATTATCCGAAATTGTCTGGAGGTTATCCAAACCACTTATAGAGGTTAAGCTAGCATTTTCCGAAATAATCAGATAACCACCGATCATTGTAAGGTTCTGTAAACTTTCCAGGGAGACCAGTTGATTGTTTTTATAAATTGTCAGGTTATCAGAAACCTTCTGAAGGTTTTCCAATCCACTTAAGGAGGATAAATTAGCGTTCTCCCTAATTTCTACATAACCACTGATCATTGAAAGGTTTTGCAGTGCATCCAGCGAAATCAATTGGTTGTTTTTGTATATGAACAGGTGGAGCCCGACATTCTGAATATTCTCCAGCCCATCCAGGCTTTTCAATTGATCATTGTGATCAATAGTCAGGGAACCTCCGATCTGAGTTAGATTTTGAAGAGGAGACAGATCTGTAATGTCACTTCCACTGATATCAAGACTTCCCCCAATCTCAGTACAATTGGGAAAATCCACTGCAAATGCATCAACCTGGGCCTGGGTGGTAAAGATGATATTTCCAGGAGGGCATTGTGCCCAAACAACTGATGTTAGGAGGAAGGAAAATAGGATCGTCAGGAAGAGTAGTCGTGTTTTCATGATCAAATCAGTTTTGATGTGTCTACTATCGCATATGAGAGAAAAAGTGTAATTTCGGATACAGAATTTTTATCCAGTTCCAGAATCTTGATGTCGTAATATCTCCATATCAGAAATACGGTTATCAGGAGGAGCAGGATGAGTAAAATCCATTTCAAAATTTTTTTCCGGTTTGGAATAATCATGACGCAATGATAGCCCGTGTGACCAAGAAACTAGGGATAATAAGGGTTACAATAGGGTTGCAAGAGGGTTACAAAAGGGTTACAAAGTAATTGACAATTGACATTGGACAATTGACAATTGGTGTATTGTCCTTCGGCCGTATGGATTAACCACAGAGGACCACGGAGAGGCTGTGACGAATGACGAATTCCGGACCGGTGATTAGATATTAACCGTGATTTCACCACATAGACACAATAGGACACATAGGTTTCCACATAGGAATTATAAGACCTGGTAAATTCTATCCGAACTATTGTCCTATTATGGTTCACCAAAGAGTATGACAGGGTTATAAATTTATATCCGTTTTACCATTTTTTCCAGCAAATCCTGGTTCTCCAGGTCGAGTTTTTTTCGGATGCGGTGGGTGGTTACGTTGATGCTTTTGGGTGAAACCCCCAGGGCCGAGGCCATTTCATGGGTGGTTAATCCCAGTTTCAACAGGCAGAGGTATCGGATTTCGGCTGGTGTGAGTTCCTGGTATTGCGTTTCGATAGTTACCAGAAAACCGGGATATACGGATTGGAAATTATTTTTAAACTCAGACCAGTCGTCTTTGGTGAGGATGGTCACGTTTTGGAGTTCGTGTAGCAGAGTCGAGTCGGCATAAATCTGATTGTTTATTTTCAATTTGTCGATGAGCTGATTGTTCTCCCGGATCTTCCGGGTCAGATCTCGTAGACGGGTTTGTGCGTGATCTAGTGATTCTTGAGAACGTTTCAGAGCCAGTTCCCGGATTTCCATCCTGCGTCGGTTGTCCCGGTTTCGGTACCACCATAAGATCAATCCGGATATAAATACCAGAAAGACGATGGCTATTACCAGATTTCTTTGTTGTCGTAATTTTTGTTTCTGACTTTCCTGTAATTGAAACTCCTGGGCATTGAGCTCTTGTCGTGCCCGGAGGAGTTTGAGCGCATTAAATTTTTCATTGTAAGCCTGTGTGGCCTGTTGAGAAGAGTCCACATAATCTGCAACAAGGTCCTGATGACCCATCGCTGCGTGGTACTTACTGATGACCGGGTACAATAATCGGAGGCGGTCGTGCTGACCGGATATTTCAATATATTTTCTTGCCCGGTCGATGAGTTCTTCTGCTAACTTCAAGTGGCCATACCTGATCCGGATATCTGCCAATGGAGTTAAGGCACCCACAGCCAATCCCCAATCCCGGTTAGCTTCTGCCGTTTGGAGGTCCCGTTGAAGTAATGGGATCGCTTCCTCGTATTCTTTGCGTAGATAGTGGTTTTGACCCAGATTTCCAGCCGCTATGCCCTTCCAGATCTCCACCGGATATTGAGTGCTATCATTGAGAATTTGTAGGAAATAAAATTCAGATGAATCCAGTTGATTGAGGTTTTGGAAACTAAGACCCAGATTGTTTCTCGAATGCATGACAAAGGTCGTGTTGAAGGGGATCAAAGGAATGGAGGTGGCCTTTCGGAAATAATGTATGGCATTTTCGTAATTCCTGAAATAAAAGTGCGCCCGACCAATAATCATATAGCACTGAGCCATATCTGGAAATTCATCGGTTGACAATTTTGTAATTAATCGTTCGAGCTGATGGTATGTTTTAAATAATTTTTCATAATCCGGAAAATCTTCCCAATATATAAAGGCGATGAATTTAATGGCGCGAGCCTGAATAATGCGAAATCCTGCTCTGCCAGCAAGATCTGCGAATTCCCGCATATGATCGATTCTCGCTTCCATCGGTTCGGAACTGTGATAGAGCTGGTAGTATTTGCTGAGTAACCGGGCTTCCCACTGGAGATGGGATTCATTGGTGGAATCAGCGATGCGTGATATTTCTTCCAGGACCTGTTTTGCATTGGTAGTATCCCCCATGTATTCCAATTCCCTGTACATATATTCGGTGATAATCTCCCTTTCATGATAGGGTTTTCCGGGCATCCTTTGGAAGTAATATATCGCGTTCCGATTGGATATAAACGAAGTGAGATGAGGCAATTCTTTTTCATCCAGATTTCCGTCTATTCTTACGTCGATCATCGTGGCTAATGAGTATTCCAGAGTTGTTTTGATGGAATGTGGGTCAATGTTTTCCAGACCATCAAGGGATGACAGATTTGGATTGACGTGGATATCGAGGGATCCGTCGATCGTGGAAACATTTCCCAGGCCTGAGATAGAACTTAAATTTTGGTTGTGTATGATCCAGAGCGATCCTTCCACCTCTGAAAGTTGCTCCAATCCATGTAGATTCGACAATTGTTCATTGTTGTAAATATTTAAAAAGCCTGCTATGAAGGTCAAATTTTCCAGACCGGACAGATCAGGCAGGTCCGGGTTGTTCAATATATTGAGATAGCCGCCGATGGTCCTGACATGATTCAGAATTGACAGATCATGAATGTCAGTTTTTCCGTAAGGAGTCCCGATTGTCACATTGCCGGGAATTTCATTGCAACCGGGATAACGAGAGGCAAATTCGAGAATCTGTTGCTGAGTAGAAAATACCAAATCAATGGGAGGACATTGCGTTGATGCCCGGGAGGTCAGGCAAATAAAAAGAATGAAAAACAAGTATTTCATTGTTTTTTTCATAGGCATTCGAAGGGGAACGAATGAGCCCCAAAGGTTTTTTATATTGTTATACTATTCAATTAGGATTTGAATCCGTGAAGTTATAAATTATTAAATTAATTCGCCTTCCTTCCACTCTCTTTATATTCATACTTTATTATCTGAAAAAGACGCTATAGATAGCACCCAGGATACAAAGAATCAGTACATAATAAGCCACCATAGCTGCTTTGGAATGGCGACTGGCAAACTGGGCAGTAAACCATCCACCTGCCATTTGACCAAATCCAATAGTCAGACCATAGCCCCAATGAACCATTCCTTGCCAGGCGAAGACCACGACCGCGATGCTGGTAATCACTACGATAATCAGCGCCTTGAGAATATTTGCACTGATCAGGTCCTGGTTTCCCATGAGTACGAAAATGGCAATAGTGAAAATACCCATCCCCATCTGTATAAATCCCCCGTATACTCCCAGGAGGAAGTAGACGATCCACAACCATTTGGATTCATCCGAGGTGTCATCAGACATTTTTGGACGCAGCCATCTTTTGGGTTTGAAGAGGATCAGGATCAGCATTACGATCAGTAAGTACTTGTAAACTGCGACGAAACCTTCCGCTGAAATAACAATAGCCAGATAAATACCCAGGATGGCTCCCAGGACCGGAATAAGTACGGCGGGTAAATTTTGTTTAAGATCGAGTCGTCCTTCCCTTTGAAAGCTCAAAACGGCAGCCCCCGTCTGGGTGAGGACGCCTACCCGGTTGGTTCCGTTGGCCACGTGAGCGGGTAAGCCAAAAAATTCCATCAGAACCGCCAGGGTAATCGCACTGCCATTCCCGGCAAGCGTATTGATAAACCCCGCCAGTAAGCCCGCTCCGATACCTATCAGGATCTCAAACAGCGTCATCGTCTCCGATTTCCTGGCACAATTCTATTAAAACCTTATTGGTAGAATTGGGGTGAAGAAATACTACCCATTTGTCATCAGCTCCTTTCTGGGGTGTTTCATCGATCAATCGATATCCCAAATCCCGAAGACGGATGATTTCTTCCTTTAGACTGTCCACTTCAAAGGCGATGTGGTGGATTCCTTCCCCGAATTTTTCAAGATATTTGCTGACCGGACCATCGGGATCCGTCGATTTGAGAAGTTCGAGTTTTGTATTCTCCACTCTCAAGAAAGAGGTGAGAACCGATTGGGAAGCGACTTCTTCCCGTTTATATACCGTGGTATTCAGTAGATCCTCAAACAATTTTTCGCTCTTTTCCAGATTTGATACCGCGATGCCTATATGCTCCAGCTTCATTTCGAATCAAAAATTTCGTTGAAAATAGTTTTTCGGGAGGCAAGATACAATTTATGTTCGATCATCCTTTCCTGAAGGTCCCCGATGCTGCAATAGTCCAAACCCAATTGCCCGGCCAGGCCGACAGTTGTAGAAGAAGTCTGATCCAGCATGGCAGATACCGAATGGTGGGGGATAAGCCCGATCAATTCTGACCCGGTCACCTCACATCCCATTTTTTGGGCCAGAATTCGGCAATTATTGAAAACATCCAGGGGAGTCGTGATCCTGGTCTGGGTTATATTGGTACTGATCTGACAAAAGCCCGCGTCCGTCAAATGCCATCCCATAGCTTTTACGCCCTCCAGCCTCCACTCTCTCAGAGAACTTCCCCTGGCCCGGATTTCCTTTGCTATGGCTTTGGCCACTCTGATATCGGAGGTGTTGATATTGACGTTGTAGGCAATCAGAAAATCCCTCACCCCCATGACCGTAGCACCCAAATATGGATTGTGGGTGGTCCCAAAATCCGGTTTCCAAAACGGATCCTCCAATTTCATCCGCAGGCCTTCGTATTCTCCTTTCCGGATATCTGCAAGATTGGACCGGTCAGGATGGCTGGCGGATTGTTCGTATAGAAATACCGGAAGTTTGAATTCTGAAGAAAGACCTTCTGCAAGCTGACTGACCCATGCAATGATCTTTTCCCGGGTTCCACCCTTCAGTAGTACAAAAGGACTGACGTCCAAAGCACCACTTCTGGGGTGCGTGCCGATGTGGGTGCTCATATCCATGTTCTGTACCAGCCATGACATCAGTACGTAGAGGCCTTCCTCCAGACTGGTCATCGTACCGGCCATGGTGAGAACACTGCGGTTGACCGCCGGCCCCCTGTCGACGTGCAATAGATACAAATCAGGAATACCGGACAACAATTGTTGGATTTCCAGAATGGATTCTTCATTTCCCGTAGAGATATTGGGAATCCATTCGATCCATGCGTCGTTGTTGTTGGAGAAAGTTTGTATTTGCTTCACACCTGATAGCTGAGATTAAGTGAATTGAATTGGTATACCATGGATTTCAAAATATTCCATTTGAATTTATGCACAAATTTGAGAAATTGTTATTAATTTACCTCTGATGAAATATGTATTGTTGTTGGCACTCTATTTTTTTATCCCGGCTTACGGGTACTGTCAGAATATTGTCGTCTCGGAAGGTCTGGACGTAAGGACCGATCGCACGTACGAACTTCTGGGTCATTTCGGTGACAAATACATGGTATTGAGTTATGGAACCGATGTATTTACCGTTCACAATTATGATCAGGAACTTTACCTGACCTCTTCGCAGGATTTTAATCTACCCGATAAACGATGCCGGATCATCCACGTGTATCCATTCGAAGACCGGTATTTCGTGTTGTATACTACCGAAAAACAAGACACGGTATACGTGGTCAATCAATCCTATTTGGCGAACTTTGAGCAGGTCAAAACCGACACCATACTGACCCTGAAAAGAGATTTCCAAAACTTCAGCTTCAGATATACCTTTTCAGAGGACCAGACCAAACTGGGGATTTCGGCGGTCCGCAGTAATGAAATCAGGAATTATGTGGTCTATGATATCAAATACGAGGAGGTGGTTCACGCTTCAGAATTGGATATGCCGGAATATGATTTCTTCGAAGATTACCGAAAATCTGTGGTGACCAATTCCGGTATTTTCTATTTGATTTTTGAACAGAATAATTTTTCATACCGCAAGGATGAACACGCTTTTTTTATTTACAAATTCCGGGATGCTGGTGATATGGATGAATCTATTTTGCCCATGAAATCGTTGTTGACCTACGATGCAACGTTTTTGTATGATAATTACAACAATAAACTGATCATATGCGGGCTCGGTAGTGAGAAAAATCTCAATCAGGCAGAATTGATCTTTCAGGTGAGGCAGGATCCCAAGGATTCGGAATATTTTGAGTTTGCCACTTTTGTGTTTCACAATAATCTTCTCAATGATTTCTACGGCAACGATCGCAGGACGAAAATTGATTATCTGGAAGACATCCAAATCCAGGATGTAGTATTGATGGAAGATGGTTCCACCATTTTGGTCCTGGAGGAGGTACAGAAAATGGAGCGTATGACATCAAGCGGTCGCATCGATTATTACGGCAGCCGGTATACGGTCGATTATCATTACGAAAATCTGTTGTTGTTTCACTTATCCAATACCGATTCGGATTCATGGCAAAAATTGCTTCCAAAACGTCAGTTTTCCAACGATGACGAGGGGGCTTATTCATCCTATTTTCTATTCAGAAATCCCAACCACCTGCGATTGATTTATAACGATGAAATCCGGAATGAAAATACTGTCAGCGAGTATATCATCCGATCCAATGGCGCTTCGCTGAGGACCAATTTGCTCTCGACAGATTTTCAAAAACTCCGGCTCCAGGTTCGAAATGGAATGCAAATTTCCAGTCACGGTGTGCTGATACCGAGTATGAGAGGCAAGGTGCTGAAATTGCTTCTGATCAATTATTTGAATTAGTGCGCCGACTTACGACGAAGGATTCTCTTGTCATGGGACGAGAGACCGATCCCTGCTCCCTGCTGATTTTCGGGCTCGGCAATTCTCACTCTTCCACAGACAGCCCGCCGACTTACCGATCCCTAATCACATGACCATCACCCAAATATGGTTGCGTTCTTTTTGCTCTGCCGTATGGAGGGTGTACTGTCCTTTGCCGAGTGCCTGACTGTTTAGTTCTGCTGATTTACCATTGAAGGTCAAAGGGATGCGGATGTGGTGATCGTCGGATCGAAGTTCGTAGTGCTTCTTTTTGCTTTTTTGATTGAATCTAAACATTTTTACAAAAGGTATTAGTGATGTAATAAATGTAGTTCTACGGCATAAATTCAGGTTTTTTCACCGACATATAACGCCTCCCGGAGATCGATCATATTTATCTTAACATATTTTAATGATATTTAATATATAGGCAAAATTATTATATTTGAATTGCCGGGGGATTGAGGAAGTTATTGAATATGGAATGGAATTGACAAATTCGGTAGAATCAACCGAACCATAGTCTTTGAAGGTATTAATGCTTAGCTTATCTTTGTGCTTATGAAATTGCTTCGTATTGATTCAGTGAATGGGTACAAACCTCGACCCGATTTTTTGTTGCAGGTTTACGAAAATGGGTACGTCCATTACACCGGGCGATATTATGTGGGGGTACAAGGGGATCGTAAGGGCAGGATAGAAGAGGATAAAATACAGCAAATCAAATTGTTGATTGACTTTCTGGTGAAACGAAATCAGAAAAATCACCTCAAAAGAAAAATGAGCCCGTTGTATGCGGTTGAGGTGGGGAAAGATCCGATATCTCGGTTTGATATCGATGAAAATGACGTGGTCTCTGATGATATTATCGGACAGATTATTGACCTGACAGGAGTCAGGAATTGGATTGAGGCATCTCTTGATCTTTATCTGGTGATGAGTCAGCCCGGGAATCGTTCCAGGGAACTCGGGGTTCTGAGAGCTTCGGGAAAAGAGCAGGCCATTTCGATGTATCTGGAGAATCGTCCTGGACGCCATTACCGGAAGGCCTCAGATTTCTGGTCGTTTTGCATCGGGCGGCAACATCCGGGTGAATTGGCGAATCCGGTCATATATTTCACGTATACTGATTACCAGATACAGGAGCATTCGTTGTCTCTGGTGTTGAATCAGGGACCTGAATTATTGCCGCAGCATTCCAATGTGTATCTTTTTATTTCTTTCGGAAAGCGATACAATGATCCCAGGGCGTCCTGTTTTCTGGTGCTAGCCGGAGATGCCGCTTCGGCGCAGGCGGTTTTTAAGTCCACTTACCCTCATTTTATGCCCAGAGATTTCCAGCTGGTCGACACAGCGGTACGATACCACCCCAACCCATTGTTTACCACTCAGATCCCGATCGCCATCCGGTAGAGCGGATATTTATTAATATTGACATCTGATTGACACAAAACAGAAGTGAATCAACCGGTTACGGTGAAAGGTATATATACCTGATTCCTGAAACCTACTTTTTAATTCAATGTTGTATCTTCATACTCGATTTTTAAACACCGGTATGAAGATAGATGCTCACCAGTTTTTTTGGAAATATGAACGAGGTCAGTTTAAAGATAAGCCGCAAGGGCAATATGATGTACTGAAAAACGACCATTTACCACACGATTTATTGGTTTCATTGGTCAACAACGGCTTCGAAGAATCGATCGCCGTTCAAAACAGTAATTCGGATCATGAGACCAATTTTCTGCTGGACTTAGCCTCCGAAAATGATTTTATCAGAGGAGTGGTAGGCTGGATCGATTTGGCGAATCCGCATATAGGCCAGAAAATAAATTACTACAATCAGACGCGCCTCGTCTCCTTCCGGGAGTCGTTTGCGCAGAAAGAGGATCCATATTTTGCGCAGCATCCCGAGGTTATTCGCGGAATCGAATTGATCCGGGAATACAATCTACCGATCGACATACAATGCCGGGCCGACCAGATACCCGCCATGATTGATCTGATCGCCCAATTTCCAAACCAGGTATTTGTATTCAACGATATGGGGTTTATTCCCAAAACGGTCAACTCCCTGGAATCATGGAAAATCCTTCTGTCCACCCTCGCAAATTATCCGAATGTCAATTGCAAAATCAACGGCCTGTTTATGCTCAAAGCAATTATCGGGATGGATCAGGACCAAATAGATGAGTGTTTGTTGTGGGTTCTGGAACATTTCGGTGCGGAGCGCATTATTTTTGGTTCCGACTGGCCATACAGCAAGGTAGCGTATGAATACCATGATCTCATCAGAACCATTGAGCAGGTGTATGAATCACTTTCTCAGGACGAAATCAATCACGTATTTGGACTCACTGCAGAGAAAGTGTATTATTTCTATTAATTCCGGAAATGGTGCACGGATGCTCTATTTCATAAATTCGTGAAACTTATGATGGATTTTTTTTCCCCGTATCCTCATCATTTAAAGCCTCGCTATAACTAAGGCTATGCCCGCTTCCTCCCGAAAAGGCCACCCACCCCTTCGGGTTCCCTCACCGTCCGTACGATTCCAGGCAAGCTGGCATTTCGTTCAGTCATGGTTCTTTCACCGCCCGTACCGGCGATCCCGATGTGTGCGGCGTCGCAATTACGTTTAGTTATTTCTTCACTACGGTACAAAATAGTCTCATCATAAGCATCGCTTACTTTTGAGACGGAGCACTAATAACCGCCGTAAATCCTGCGTAGCAGCCATTCAACTACAAACAGGAATAAAATTAAACCAAATATCCATTTCCAGTCAATT
>CALEIL010000035.1 GCA_937876435.1 uncultured Bacteroidota bacterium | reverse complement strand
ACAGAGCTCATCGCACGCATCCGAAGCTCTAGTGCGATTCCGATTTTACATACCCCCAACGTGATTATCCTGGAAAAAAGTCCGGAACGGAAAACACTCCTCGAATACATTCCCGTCCTTCGCGAAATTGCTGAAGACGAGGACGTCGTGTTGGTGGATAACTATGCGTATTGGCAAGAGAAGAGTCAGGAGCAATCGGTGGAATACGTTTACAAAAACTGGTTGAATGATCCCTTGCATCCCAACCAGTCCGGACACCAGGAAATCGCCCGGTTGATGTTTAAGACCCTGGAAATTTTTGACCCCGCAGCACCGACCTGTGGCGGACCGTATTACGAAGGCGAACACTGAACCAAACCCAGATAATTTTGAACCAGACATTTCAACATATTAACCCTGTGGTCGTCTCCGGCAACCAGCCCGGACCCCATCTGCTCATTATCGCGGGTGTACACGGGGATGAATACGAGCCGATATTGGCAGTGGAACGTTTGATCGAAAAATTTGGGAATGGTCCGAATCTGGATTGTGGGCGGTTAACATTAGTCCGAGTGGTCAATGAACCAGCGAATGATCTGGACGCTCGTTGCGGCCCTGATGGGAAAGATCTGGCGCGAACGTGCCCGGGAAATCCAGATGGAAGCATCACCGAGCAGATCGCTTCGGAAATTAGTGCATTGATCCGGACCGCGGATTATTTGATCGACATGCATACCGGAGGGAAGATGTACGAGATATACCCACTGACCGGTTATGTGCTCCATCCCGATTCCCAAATATTGGAGAAACAAAGAAAAATGTGCCAGGTGTTTGGTCTGGATGTGCAATGGGGGACTTCGCCACATCTGGATGGCCGGACATTGAGTGTGGCACGCGACGCTGGCGTTCCGGCTATTTATACCGAATATGGCGGAGGTGGTCCGGCTCGGTCTGAGATCGTGGAAGCGTTGTATAGGGGATGTATTAATGTCATGGTTGACCTACAACTAGTTCCCAATCCGGGTTTGCAGATCGTCCCGCCAACCTTTATTGTCGAGGATCATCGTACCGATAGCGGCCATTTACAAATCTTGTATCCAGCTCCGGCAAACGGTCATACCTCGCTACAGGTTTCACTGGGTTCTATGGTTCACAAAGAACAGTGTATTGCGCGGATTACTCCATTGGATTCAGACGATGAATTGGAAATCACCGCCCTGGAGGATGGCCTGGTTTTTCTATTGAATCGACAACCGGACGTGACCAAAGGCGAATCGACCGCGGGGGTTCTACCTATTACCCAACCCGGAAAAATTTCGATACCATGAAGACACGTAAAGTAGCATTGATCACAGGCGCGGCAGGGGGATTGGGCCAGGCTATGGCGCATCGCTTTTATCAGGCGGGATACCACCTGATGCTGGCTGACATCGATCAGTCAGGATTGGAGATGGTGAAAACAGAGCTGGAAGCAGAGGAGGAATCGAGTGGCGAGGTGTTGACCATGTCAGGAGATTTATCGGATATGCGCTACGCTGAGGACCTGGTAAAGTCATGTCGCAGGCACTGGAAAAGACTGGATGCCCTGGTCAACAATGCGATTTGGCGTACGCACGACAGCTTGCGGACCATCTCGGAAGACACCTGGGAGAAGACGCTTCGAATTGGTTTGACCGTGCCAGCCTTTTTGACCAGGTGGGCTGCGGCACTGATGGAGGAACGCGCCATCCAGGGAACCGTCGTCAACATTACCAGCATTCAGGCCAACCGCAGTGGCGGAACCTCACCGGCCTACGTAGCTTGCAAGGGGGCCTTGGATAGCCTGACTTACGAGTCGGCTGCGTTGTATGGTGCCGTCGGGATAAGGGTGGTCGGCGTGGCCCCGGGAAATATCCAAACCGCGCTGAGTAACGATTTTGTGGACGACTCGGGTAAGAACATCAGCCATCAGTTCCAGGAATATATGGAGGACCAAACCGCGCTGAATCGGTCGGCAGCGCCGATGGAAATTGCCAACGTCGTGTTTTGGGTGACTACAGACCAGGCCTCATTCGTGAATGGAACCATCATCACCGTGGATGGCGGATTTAGTCACGGTTTTGGAAGCAATGAATTAAAAAACAAACAAAACCCCGGACAATTTTGAAAGGAATCTGGACATACCGATCGATTTGGGCTACCTCCATACCTCAGGATATGGTGACCATGGGGGAAGGCCATACCCCATTGATCCCCGCACGACGGATTGGCAAAGCGTATGGGATCGAAAACTTATATTTTAAATTGGAGAATACCAACCCGTCAGGTTCGTACAAAGACAGGTTTGCAGCAGCCGCGGTATCCCATTTGCTCCACCACGAGGCGAAAGTATGTCTGGCGACATCCA
>CALEIL010000034.1 GCA_937876435.1 uncultured Bacteroidota bacterium | reverse complement strand
CCAATCCCCATTTCCCGTTTATGCCTATTGCGTAGGATTTGTCAAAATTACTGTGGCGTATTCTGTCAGCTAAAATTTCAGCATATGAACCATATCCCAGTTCGTCTTTGCCATCAGCACCTATTGAAGCATCCTCAATAAATGATTTCTTACTGTCTACATGTTTAGGGTTTTTGGGTCGAATAAACAACATTAATTGACACACAGTAACAAGGATTAACAGATCAGCATATTTTAATTTAGGACAACCTGCAAAAGCTGTGAATTCCCATGTTGATCCTGTCCATCTATAAACTGTATAAATTATTGATGTCCCTATCAAAACAACCGAAAAGTTAATAGATGGAGTATATTTTTTAAACTTGATGTAAGCAAATAGACTAATGGTTCCAGCGATCAGTAAAAAGATCAAGTTATTGTACCAAATTGACGGAACATGGCTTAGAACAAATTCCACAACCGTCTTTGATAAGAAAATTTCAATTGGAATATGAAAGATTATTAACGCAAATAATACAACTATTCCCGATATAATTTTTTTGGTTAAATGCAATTGAAGTATTCTTTGTAATTTAGGTCTGAATGTTGATGTTCATTCCCTCATAATATACTTAATTTGTTGCCGCCTCTTTCCTTAGCATCCTGGTGTCCGCCGTACCTTATTCCTGAAGTGCCTAAGCTCAAAGATCGGCACTCTTCTTCACAAAGCAAACCTATCAAATCGCGTAATTCATCATCTTTCAGTTCAGCGATATCTTTCCCAGTGATTTCAAATATGCTCATGGTAGAATTTATATAGTCGTGGAAGATTGATTAAAGGAGGTCAATGTTGTTTGACAGGTATATAAATGATGAAAAATGTTAATAGGTTCCTCGAAATGCCACTTTCCAAAAGGTGGCTAAAACATATTCTATCCAAAGGTGATAATTAAGGCTTCATCAACTATGATACTGACCACCACTTCAGCAGAATTCTTGATAGTAAGGAATTAGTCAAATTGATGCAACTCCTGAATGGAACAACGAAACTTATCGGGTCTTACTTTGCTCCCAATCGTGAATGTCAAACACGTCTTCTATCCGGCCATCCAATCCGACTTGAAAAACATCATAGCTACTATAGGCATCCCGATATTTCTTATAGAAATCGTGGTTTTCTTCTACCTCGGTATCCACCAGGATGCCAGGAAGATCTTTATTGATCAAAGGCTCCAGGGAAATAATATGATAGTCTTCGTGGAATTTCTCATAGAACAGATCAAATTGCTTAAACGTACCCGGACCGTTGCATCCGGTGAGGTTTACGATCATTAGAGGTTTGTCTTTGAGATCTGATTTGGTAACCATATCACCGGCAACCGTTTTGACCCGGAAGTCCGGAGCCAACAATCCCAATTGGGTCCCTACCCGTGTATTATATTCCTTTTCCTTGACCAAAATGAGGGTGCCGCTTCCATTATAGAACCGATCAAACCGGTAGGGCTGATCACCGAGAAATATATATTCTCCCAATGAAACAATTTCACTTTTTGTCAAGGTGTCTTTTATGACGCCATCCGTACCCAGTAAGGCGAGTTTGGGTCGTAAAAAAAAGATGCTGTTAAAGTTGCCATCCATTACCCCCACTTTGAATAACCTTCCATCGATGGAAAAGTCCGTTTCGGCGTGTTGGAAAGCAGACATCAAAATCGACCCATGAAGAACCCCAATATTTAGGTAGCCGTGTTTTTGAATGCTTTTTACATTTACCACTGCTTCGTAATCGCAACGGATCAATCCTTGAGTATTGTACCAGTTAAAATTACTAAGTTTCCTGATGGGATCATCCGTCAAATCCTGATTGTGATTCTGGTCCACTATAAAAACCTCCTCTCCGTTTAAGTCCCCCTTAATCAATAAAATAAATTTATCATATTTCCCACGAAAAGAGGGTTTTCGAATTTGGTGGGTTGATCGGTCATAAAATTCTGGTGCGGTGAAATAGACGGCTAGGACATTTACCTTCAAACCATCCAAAAACATGGGGTATACAAAACCGGTTTCGGGGAAATGCTCCCAGGTTTTTATCTCTGAGGTATCCTTAAAGTTAGCTGGACCTGCACCCCCGGCAAATAAGCCCATTCCTCGCTCCAGATGAGTCTCTAGGATCAATGTATCAGGGTATTTATGGTACTGTGAAGAAAATTGCGATTGCCCACCAGTGGTCAAGAATAAGATCAAACTGGAAATCAACTGAATGGTGTGGTTGAACTTTGGTCGATGAATGGTCCTCATTGCTATGTTTAAATATAAAACGATTCGCGCAAGCCCGTCGTCCATATATTGGCACCTACTTCAGGGCGAATTCGGCTTCAGAATCCACCACACGCTCGCCTGGTACTCAACACACCAATCGTAAATCGTAAATCAAAAATCGTAAATTCATCTATCGTTTCACCACTCTTTTCACGCTTCCCTCCCCGTCCTCGTCGATCGTCCGAATCACATAGACGCCCGCCTGGTAGGAGTAGAGATCCAGGTGGTCGGTATGCTCCGCCTTCATCATCAGTTGGCCCATCATGTTGTACACTTCGACCTGATTTACAATGTGGGAAAACGTGACGCGTCCGACCGTGGGATTGGGGTAAATACGTGGGGCTGAATTTACGGCTATCTCTAATGAATCAGGGTGCACGATTGTCGGGTCGTCCGAAGTGCCAGGTCCTGCTGCGTCTAAGCTATACCAGGAGGTGATCCAGTCCAGGATATTGGTTGGTGTTCCACTGCTACAGTCCACTTCTCCGCTGAGGATGTCGTCTTGTAGAAGGCCGGAAGCTTCGAGAATCTGGTCGGCTTCGTTGGCTGATAACCGGCCCAGTTGCTGAAGTCGGGCGACCATCGCATCAAAGGTGATGAGCGATGTCACGGCCATCCATTTCTTTCCCGCCGTACACGAAGCTTCGGCCACTTTCAATGTGGCGAGAAGAGCGGCTTCCTTGATGGAAGGAAGTCCAGAGCTCTGCACCAGTGCGCATAAGCCTTCAAAGCCTTCAAAGCTGACTACACAGGGTTCCGTGGTGAAAATGCCATCACCCTGATCAACAGATCTATTATCTGGTAAGTCATTGACATCATCCACTACGATGCATTCTAAGTCTGGATTACCTTGAGCATGGAAATATTCTAATTCGGGCGTACTGCGGATATCGATGGTGGTCAGGGGATTATTATAGCAGTGCAACAACCTTAAACTGGTCAACCCGCTGACATCGAGACTGGTCAGGGAATTATTATCGCAGAACAAGTACCCTAGATTGGCCAACCCGCTGACATCGAGACTGGTCAGGGAATTATTATGGCAGTACAAACTCTCTAAGCTGGTCAACCCGCTGACATCGAGACTGGTCAGGGAATTATATTCGCAGTGCAAGGTCTGTAGATTGGTAAAATTTTCGATGCCCGTTAGGTCTGTGATACCTCTACCAGATACATCTAAAGAGGTAATTGCCAGAGCTTCGGCTTGAGATATTTCGCCATCGTTTCCGGTATCTACACCGACATCCAATAGGGCTTGCTTAAAGTTGCCATCGGGAAAGACAATGTTCTGGGCAGACAAGCTGTGAAAGGTGGAGCAGGATAGGATTAAAAAAAGGATTACATTTTTCATGGCCGGGGTGTTTTTTTCGTTAAAAATATAGTTGACGCGCAATATAGCCCGTGATTATTAATAGTCAAAGAAAATCTGTAAAATACTTAATTAGGGTCTCCTCATAAATACAAAAATTGGAACCAAGGAGTTCCGCATTTTCATCAGGTTGGTTATAAACCACATGTGTGGTCAGTGTGATTCCGGATCAAATCCGGAATCCGCAGAGCTGGGGCTCTGCGATCCCAGGGGGAGCATCCTACGCTACGCTGCGGATGCTAAGTGTACGATTAAGCCATAACCTTCATCCAATCCAAAACTAAAATTAATTGAATTAACTTAAGTCGAGCGACCATTTGGTAATGTCTGGAAACTGACCAACCGTTCACACAAGATATCAACGTTTCACCACACGCTCGTCTGGTACTCAACACACTAATCGTAAATCGTAAATCGACATTGCAAATTGACTGTCGGCCGATCCTACCGAAGGTGCGTATGTACGGATCTCGATTTTCCAATTGATACCCGTTCCCCCCGTACGGGGGGCTACAAAACCGGGTCGAGCCTACGGTTCTAGGAGAACCGAAAAAATTTAAATCGTAAATCTAAAATCGACATTGCAAATTGACTGTCGGCCGATCCTACCGAAGGTGCGTATGTACG
>CALEIL010000033.1 GCA_937876435.1 uncultured Bacteroidota bacterium | reverse complement strand
CGTCTTTTAGAGTTTACTCAAACTGTTACCGGGCGGGAAATGCAGGAACAGTTGCTGGACAGCATGGATCTGGAGCGGGAACGGGGAATTACTATAAAAAGCCATGCCATACAGATGGATTATCTGTATAAGGGAGAAAAATATGTGCTGAACCTGATAGATACGCCCGGTCACGTTGATTTTTCCTATGAAGTTTCCCGTTCGATAGCCGCCTGTGAAGGGGCGTTGTTATTGGTGGATGCTACCCAGGGGATACAGGCTCAGACCATTTCCAATCTGTATCTGGCGCTGGAACACGACCTGGAGATAATTCCTATTCTCAACAAGGTAGACATGGATTCCGCCCAGATCGAGGAAGCGACCGATGAGATAGTAGATCTTCTCGGGTGCCTTCCGGAAGATGTGGTGTTAGCTAGCGGAAAGACAGGGCTCGGGGTGGAGAATATTCTGGCCGCTATTGTAGATCGGATTCCTGCTCCTACAGGTGATCCGGATGCTCCCCTGACCGCGTTGATATTTGATTCCGTTTTCAATCCTTTTCGCGGCGTCATAGCCTACTTTCGGATATTCAACGGTACATTGAATAAGGGAGATGCGGTCCGTTTTGTACATACAGAAAATGAATACGTGGCAGAGGAGATCGGTGTCTTGCAAATGGATATGAATCCCAGGAAGACCTTGTCCGCCGGTGACGTCGGATATATTATCACCGGAATAAAAGTAAGTAAAGAAATCAAGGTGGGAGATACCATCACTCATGTAAACAATCCCGCCAAAACGGTGATCAAGGGATTTGAGGAGGTGAAACCAATGGTGTTCGCAGGAATTTTCCCCATCGACAACGATGATTTCGAAGATTTGAGGGATAGCCTGGAAAAACTCCAACTCAATGATGCCAGCCTGGTTTTTGAACCTGAATCTTCTACCGCGCTTGGTTTTGGTTTCCGGTGCGGATTCCTCGGAATGCTCCACCTGGAAATAGTACAGGAAAGGTTGTCCCGGGAGTTTGATCAGGAAGTCATTACTACGGTCCCCAATGTTTCGTACTTTGCTTACACCAATAAAGCCCCCAATGACCGCCTGATCATTAATACGCCCAATGATCTGCCCGAACCGACCCTACTCAATAGGGTGGAAGAGCCCTATATTCAGGCTAAGATTATCACCAAACCCGACTACATCGGAAGCATCATGACCCTCTGTATGGAAAAGAGAGGTGCGATGACGCATCAGGTATATCTTACTACGGAGAGAGTCGAGCTCACCTTTGAGATACCTCTCGCAGAAATCGTTTTTGATTTTTACGACCGGTTGAAATCGATTTCCAGGGGGTATGCTTCGTTCGATTACACGCCTCTGAATTACCGCGCCTCTGACCTGGTCAAAATGGACATTCTTCTCAACAGCGATGAGGTAGATGCCTTATCAGCTTTGGTTCACAGAGATAAAGCAGAAGCATTTGGCCGGAAGATCTGTAAAAAGCTGAAAGAGCTCTTGCCCAGGCAACAATTTAAAATTGCCATCCAGGCTTCGATCGGTGCCCGGGTAGTTGCCAGAGAAACCATTTCTGCTCTTCGAAAAGATGTCACCGCAAAATGCTACGGAGGGGATATCACACGTAAACGAAAGCTACTCGAAAAGCAGAAGAAAGGGAAGAAGAAAATGCGTCAAATCGGAAATGTAGAAGTACCGCAGAAAGCATTCCTGGAGGTACTGAAACTGGACGATTGAGTTAGTTGTTTTTATAAATCCGATATGATTCCGGTCAGGATTGCTGAACGATAAAACCTCAGAATACTACTCTCGTTTTCAATGCTTCATACACTTCGCTGGTCGGCAGTCCCATCACATTGGAGAAACTACCTTCTATCCGGCTGATATGACTCCATCCTATCCATTCCTGAATGCCGTATGACCCCGCCTTGTCATAGGGGCGATACCTTTCTATGTAATATTTTATGGCTT
This sequence comes from uncultured Bacteroidota bacterium, assembly GCA_937876435.1. Classification (GTDB taxonomy): domain Bacteria; phylum Bacteroidota; class Bacteroidia; order Chitinophagales; family Saprospiraceae; genus Membranihabitans. The sequence goes on along the minus strand of CALEIL010000033.1, from coordinate 352 downwards.
CCATCGATAATTCAGACATCTTCACCCTGGTGGTCACTGACATTGCCACTTCATGTTGGGCAGACATACAGACCCCGGTGACGACTTCGTGCCACCGCCCGCTCAGTCTTTGGAGGGTAGCCATAGCGTCAGCTTCGTCCAGGGGTTTGTGAAGGATTTTATCATCCAGCAATACGATGGTATCGGCGGTCAGCAGGACTTCTTCCTGCTTTCGGAGTAGACGAGCGGATTGATTTTTTATACGTGCCAGATTCAGGGGGATATCATGTGGCAACCAGGTGGGATCAATGGTTTCAGAGTGGGTGACTTCCACCAATCGCACGGTCAGATCCAGAGATCGAAGAAGTTCCAG
>CALEIL010000032.1 GCA_937876435.1 uncultured Bacteroidota bacterium | reverse complement strand
ATTATTGAAACACTACCTTGGAAGTTAAAAAGCCAGAGTTAGATTTATACGTAGAAAAGCTCTTTCCCGAAATGGGGAAGAGTTTTTTTTTTTGAATATGGGTGGAGTAATGTCGGCTTATCAATACTGAAGTAGGAAGTTATTCCCGCCGGCATACGAATCCTGGCCGCCCTCTCCCCCCGGAGTTGAGAATTCTTGAAATATCAAATAAGTCCCTGTTTGCATCGGAGACTAATTGGATTCAATCCCTTCAGGGAATTGATAGATTTCTGGTTTGAATCAGGGACGGGTTCCTTTCGCCTGGGATCAGGGATGGAATTTACCATCTGGTAACCGATGAGAAGAATCCAGAGAGATTGAGAATTTACCCCGAGATAGAATTGAATTTGCCAATTGAAGAAACCAATCTGTCCGGTTTTGGTGTCCTGCCGGGTCTCTGACCTGAGGGCTTTTTTTCTTTTTTTTTGACCGGGGCAAAAAAAAAAGCAGCATCCAACGGACACTGCTCCATATATGGATAATGTAATTTTTATTTTACTGTTTCGGTGAAAAATTGAGAGCAACCAGCCTACGCTGATCATCGAGGGAGATCCGGATCAGAAGTATCCCTTTCTCGGCAGTAGCCTCATACACGCCGTAATTTTGCTGGAACTGCACGAACGTACACTCCTTGATCTGTCCGTATTTGGTCCTGACGTCGGAGAGGTATTTCCTGGACTCCTCGTTGTTTTGAAACCGGCGTAGGACGGGGGAATACATCTCATAAATCCCATTGTAGTCTTCCTGATTGAGCATACGCACCAGACCGTCTGAAATAACCTTGTAGGTTTCATTTTCCTTTTGCCCAAATGCGAACATCGGTATCACTAAGCAGAAAATCAGCAATAGGTTTTTCATTTTGTTTTATTTATTGACGAAAAAGGTAGGCCCCAAAGGATTACCATAATGTTAAATAGAGTTGTGATCTTATCCTGCCCTTCAAAAATAGAACAAAATATTCATCAATCAAACTGATATTGCCAAAACGAGGTGGTTCAGGGCAGTCGGTATAAATGACCTGTTAAAGTTGAAAAGAGTTCAAATCAACCGGATTGACACAAGGCGTCATCGGAATTATCGAACACTCTTCTCCCGGAGGGGGCTAACTTACCCTATCAATAATTCAAACAAGGTGGAATCGTCATTGAGATTTTGGAAATCGATGTTGAATTCTTCCATCCGTCTGATCAAACCATCATAATCGTCTACCTTCTGGAGTTCGATGCCCACGATGGCCGGACCTGCTTCCCGGCTTGTCTTTTTCACGTACTCAAAGTAAGCGATGTCATCCCGGGGACCCAGGACGTTGTTGAGGAAATCCCTCAATGCTCCGGCTCTTTGAGGGAAATTGATGATAAAGTAATGCTTCAGACCTTCATAGATCAGAGATTTTTCCTTGATTTCCTCCGTACGGGTGATGTCGTTGTTACCACCACTGATGATGCAAACCACGTTTTTACCTTTGATCTGATATTTGTAGAAATCCAGCGCCGAAATGCTGAGCGCTCCGGCAGGTTCTACTACGATTGCTTCTTCGTTGTACATCTGCAGGATAGTGCTGCAAACTTTGCCCTCAGGAATGAGGTGGATATCATCGACGACCTCCTTGCATATTTCATAGGTATATTCACCTACGCGCTTCACGGCTGCTCCGTCAACGAACGGGTCAATGTGGTCCAGGGTGATCAGATGTCCCTGACGGAGGGATTCATACATCGAAGGAGCACCCTCCGGTTCCAGCCCGATGACACGCGTCTGGGGACTTTTGTGCTTGAAGATCGAACCCACTCCACTGGCGAGACCACCCCCACCGATCGGTAAAAACAAATAATCGATGTCCCAGGTGTTGGCTTTTTGGAGAATTTCGAGTCCTACCGTGCCCTGGCCCGCGATAATGTAAGGGTCATCAAAAGGGTGAATAAAGACTTTATTGTTGGCTTTGGAATCCGCTATGGCTACGCGATAGCAGTCGTCAAAATTATCACCGGTCAGATGGATCGTGACAAATTCCCGGCCAAAAAATTCTACTTTTTTAACTTTTTGGTTGGGGGTTGTGTTGGGCATATAGATCGTACCCGGAACCTGCATCAACCGACAGGACAGAGCTACACCCTGAGCGTGATTGCCTGCGCTGGCACAAACCACCCCCTGTTCCAGAAGACTTCGGTCCAGGGAGGCCATTTTATTGTAGGCACCCCGGATCTTATAGGATCGCACCTTTTGTAAATCTTCCCGTTTCAGCCACACGTTGCATTCATACCGTTCAGATAAGGCCTCGCTCCGCATCAATGGAGTAAATTGAACGACGGCAGAAAGATTTTCTGCCGCCTGTTCAATCATTTTGATATCTAATATCCCTTTGTCGATCACTGTCTTTTCCAGCATTTTATTCATTTTCCGGTCTCAGCTTACGGACCTGTTGACCCGCCTGCCAAAGCTCAGATTCGTGTAATTCGGCCAGTTCAGCTTCCAGTTTTTCACGGTAATCCGGTTGGCTATTGGTGTCAATGCTTCGTTTTGCTTCTTTACCAGCTGCTACACTGGCATACAGATCTTCAAAAACCGGTGCCACCGCATCACGGAATTTATCTTTCCAGTCGAGTGCTCCTCGTTGGGCTGTAGTACTGCAATTGGCGTACATCCAATCCATACCATTTTCCGCTACCAGGGGCATCAGCGACTGGGTCAATTCTTCCACCGTTTCATTGAACGCTTCGGAAGGAGAGTGACCGTTTTTACGCAATACGTTGTACTGAGCCTCAAACAAGCCCTGGATGGCTCCCATCAGGCTCCCTCGTTCGCCGGTGAGGTCACTGAAAACTTCTCTTTTGAAGGTGGTTTCAAACAAGTAACCGGATCCTACTGCGATGCCCAGAGCGACTACACGTTCCTGTGCTCTACCTGTGGCATCCTGGTATATGGCGTAGCTGGAATTGAGGCCACGGCCTTCCAGGAACAATCTCCGGAGAGAGGTACCCGATCCTTTGGGGGCAACCAGGATCACATCCACTCCATCGGGAGGAATGATATTGGTCTGATCATTGTATGTGATCCCAAAACCATGGGAAAAATAAAGTGCTTTTCCAGGTGTCAGTTTTTCTTTGACTGCAGGCCACAACTGGATTTGTGCGGCGTCTGACAGCAAATACATGATGATGGTTCCTTTTTCAAGGGCTTCCTCGATGGAGAAAAGCGTTTCACCTGGTACAAACCCATCTTCAATGGCTTTATTATAGGATTTGGATGGATTACGTTGTCCGACGATAACATTGATCCCGTTATCCCGCAGATTCAATGCCTGACCGGGACCCTGAACACCATAACCGATCACGGCAATGACTTCATCTTTTAAAACTTCCTGCGCTTTGGCCAATGGAAATTCATCTCTCGTTACGACGCTTTCTTCTACGCCGCCAAAATTCATTTTTGCCATTTTTTGTAAAATTTTTTAATGGTTTTCTATTGCTAATTGTTGAATGGATTCCAGATATTTGTTCAGAGGCTCCATTTGCTTGGTCACAGCCACCCTTCCTGAACGTACAAATTCATAAATACCGATTTTTTTGAGTTCAGCCAGCAGAGCATCGATGTCTTCCTCGTGCCCCGTTTTCTCGATCATAACAAAATCCCTGTCCAGTGACAGGATATGGGCCTGATACTGCCGGAGTAAACCTTCGACTTTCTGACTATCATTGAATTTGTCTGCGGGTACTTTGAACAGGGCGATTTCCTGGTATACGATCTCATCGGGATGGTAGTAAAATGCCTTGAGAACGTCCACGGACCTTTCCAGTGCCAGAACCAGTTTCTTCACCTGTACTTCCTCCATCCTGACCACGATGGTAAACCGATGGATGTCTTTGACGGATGAATGGGAGGTCGTCAGACTGATGATATTGATATGCCGTTTGGTGAAATTCCCGACTACCCTTTGGATAATTCCCGGGAAATCTTCCGTAAAAACCGATATGGTGAATTCTTCTTTTTGCATGATTTATTCTTTTTCGAGGATCATTTCAGCCGGGGTGGAACCCGACGGCACCATTGGGAATATATTTTCCTCTTTTTCCACCATAATGTGGAGTAAAAAAGGTCCGTCGATGGCCAGCATTTTTTCTAAAGCTCCTTTCAGGTCTTTGGGGTCGGTTATTTTGACTCCAGGCACCCCAAATCCGTCCGCTATTTTTATAAAGTCAGGGTTCCGGAGCGCTACTGAGGAATAACGGCGATCAAAAAACAATTGTTGCCACTGTCTGACCATACCCAGATATTCATTATCGAGGATAATTATTTTCACACCGACGTTGTACTGTGACAGCATTCCCAGCTCCTGCAAGGTCATTTGAAATCCACCATCACCGCAGATGAGGACTACTTCTTTGTCGGGACGTCCCACCTTCGCTCCAAAAGCAGCAGGAAGTCCAAATCCCATCGTACCAGCACCACCCGACGTGACGAATAAATTCTGATCCATGGCTTTGTAATACCGGGCAGCCGCCATCTGATGCTGACCTACGTCGGTCGCTATAATGGCTTGTCCACGGGTCATTTCACTCAGTAAATTGATGACCTGTCCCATCTTTATATTCTGGTCATCGTCTTCCCTGGTGACGGCTTTTTTGATGACTTTTTCGTATTCCAGATCGTGTAATTTCTTAAACTCAGCGATCCACGCTTCATGGTTACCTATCTCCACCCGATCGATCAGCTTTTCGAGTGCCATTCCAGCATCAGCCGTAATGCCCACCTCAGTCTGTACATTTTTATCGATTTCGGCGGGATCTATCTCGATATGGATGACTTTGGCCTGCGTGGCGAATTTACTGACATCCCCCGTGACCCGATCGTCAAATCGCATCCCGATCGCAATCAGTACATCGCATTCTGCGGTTTTGATGTTGGTGGCGTAGTTGCCGTGCATTCCCAGCATACCCATGTTGAGCGGGTGATCGTCATCCAGCACCCCCATTCCATGGACGGTCCAGGCAACTGGTATGTTGGTCTTTTCTACAAACTGCCTGAAAAGATCCTGCGCTCCTGAAATATGTACGCCATGACCCACCAAAATATATGGCCTCCTGGCCGAATTAATCAATTCTGCTGCCTGATCCAGTTGTTCGTCCAGTGGCTTGCGCAAAGGACGGTAGGATCGTATTTTTTTGACCTGTTTGTACACAAAATCGAGGGTGCTCGTCTGCGCATCCTTGGTGATATCGATGAGGACGGGCCCCGGTCGACCACTGCGGGCAATGTAAAATGCTTTTGCAAAAATTTCCGGTATTTCTTCTGCCCTCGTGATTTGATAATTCCATTTGGTAACCGCCATGGTACAACTGATCACGTCGGTTTCCTGGAATGCATCGGTGCCCAGGAGCCCGCTGGCAACCTGGCCCGATATACATACCAGTGGAGTAGAATCCAGCATGGCATCGGCAAGGCCGGTAATCAAATTGGTCGCACCCGGCCCGGATGTAACCATCACGACGCCCGGCTTTCTCAGCACCCTGGCATAGCCTTCAGCTGCATGAATCCCCCCTTGTTCGTGACGGGGGAGGATGTGCCTCAGATCCTTCATGTAGTGAAATAAGGCATCATAAACCGGCATTATGGCCCCTCCGGGATATCC
>CALEIL010000031.1 GCA_937876435.1 uncultured Bacteroidota bacterium | reverse complement strand
ATGGAATCTGATATCACTTCATAGCTATACCCCTTATCTACCATTAACAATCACTGAACAACGGACAAATATCTTTTGTCTCGCGTGTTAAAACGCTGACATCGAAACCGGAAAACCAGGGTTGCTCTTTAACTAAAAAAAATATCCAGGATTGGAATTAATTTCAGACTTAGTAATTTTCCATCAAAAATCCCACAGATATTAATACTCCATTCCATGATATATAGATTCCACTATACCCCACCCCACTGCCATTTTTTGTCAGTGGAAGGAAAATTTAATTGTGAAATGATGCGGGAGTTTTAGCGTTGACCGTGAAGATCAGACCTCGGGTTTTATATCATGGAGCTGCACGAGTCCCAGAGAAGCTGAGATGATCATCTTATGCGTGTAGGATGTGGAGCATGTATAAGGTATTTAACAACCATCAATTGAGAAATAGAGCTTGCCCCTACCCCTTCGGCTGTCGCAGGATCTTCTCCATTTTCCGCCCCCGGGCCAACTCATCCACCAATTTGTCCATATATCTGGCCTGCCTGGTCAGTGGATTGTCGAGTTCCTCGATCCGATACCCGCAAATCACCCCGGTAATCAGCTCAGCGTTGGGGTTCAATCGGGCGCGGTCGAAAAACGTTTTAAAAGTGACCTTTTCATCGATGAGCGCTTGAATTTGTTCATCATCAAACCCGGTCAACCATTCGATGACCTGGTGCAGCTCTTCCCTGGTCCGGCCTTTTCGCTCGACCTTGGTGACGTAGTGCGGGTACACCGAAGCAAAAGTCATTTTGGCAATCCGCTCGTGGTGTTCTGGTGTCGCTTTCATTATGTAGCAATTTGGTATACAATCGATTAAATATCCTCTAAGTTATACATCTTTCATAAATATCCATAAGCACAAATTCGATATTGAGCCAAATTCAAAAATCTTCCTTATCTTTTGCCTCTTTTAAATCGGACGTGGTCCGGTCAAGACGCCCTACATGATGAAATATTTGCTCGGATTTGATATCGGAAGCTCTTCGATAAAAGCGGCCCTGGTCGACGCAGAATCGGGTAAAACCGTTGACATCGTTTCTGCTCCTTCTACCGAAATGCCCATCGATTCCCCACAAACGGGATTTGCAGAACAACATCCCGACCAATGGTGGCAATACGTCTGCGAATGCAGCCAGGAATTGATTAGCAAATACCCCGAGGCTCAGGATTCAATCCAGGCTATCGGACTGGCGTACCAGATGCACGGTCTGGTGGTCGTCGATTCCCAGGGCAAAGTGCTCCGGCCTTCCATCATCTGGTGCGACAGCCGCGCCGTCGACACCGGAGATCAACTCCTCGATATCCTGGATGCGGACGAATTTCTCCAATCCCACTACAACTACCCGGGGAATTTTACCTTTTCCAAACTTCGGTGGGTGCAGCAGAACCAACCTGATCTGTTTGATCAAATCGATAAAATCATGCTGCCAGGCGACTACATCGCCTACAAAATGACCGGTCTCATTCGCAGTTCCATCACCGGACTGAGCGAAGGAATCATGTGGGATTTTGAATCCAACCACGCCGATCGTATCCTTTTTGAAAAAAACGGAATCCCTCCAGCGTTGATTCCCGAACACCACCCCACCTTCACCACCCAGGGGGAAATCAATTCCTCCGCTGCCGCAGAACTGGGGATCAACCCGGGCGTCCCGGTCAGTTACCGATCCGGTGACCAACCCAACAACGCCTGGTCGCTCCACGTAAATGAACCCGGCATCATGGCCGGCACGGGCGGCACCTCGGGTGTACTGTACGGGATTTCCCAAAAACCGGTGATCGACCGGTCCCAACGCACCAATAGTTTTGCACACGTCAACTACACCGCAGAGAACCCCCGGATCGGAACGCTACTGTGCATCAACGGTGCGGGTATCCTCTACAGCTGGGTCCGCAAAAACGTCACCGGTCAGGCAACCAGCTACGACGACATGGAGAATCGGGCACAATCCATTCCCCTGGGATCGGAGGGCGTCTCGATCCTACCCTTTGGCAACGGAGCCGAGCGGATGCTCCAAAACAAACCCGTCGACGCCCATATTCTGGGTCTCGACTTCAACAGACATCATCAGGACCATTTGATCCGGGCCGCATTGGAGGGCATCGGATTTGCCTTTTACTACGGCTATGAGATCATGGAAGAACTCGGGATGGCGTCCCAGATCCTAAGGGTGGGGAACGACAATCTCTTCCAATCCAAGATCTTCAGTCAACTGCTGTCCTCGCTCTCGGGTGCAACCATTGAAATCCGCAACGCCACCGGTGCGGTGGGCGCCGCCCTGGGTGCTGGCGTGGGATCTGGTTATTACAAAAATCCGGCTGAAGCGTTGTCTTCGCAGGAGGTGATCCGGATCATCGAACCAATCCCGGAACTTTCAAAATCATATCAAGACATTTATCACAACTGGAAATCCTTACTTCTTCAAAAACTAAACGCGTTATGAAAAATCATACACCACAGACCTACTTTCCCCATGTTCCATCCATTCGGTACAAAGGAGCCGATTCCACCGACCCCCTCTCCTATCGGTTTTACGATGCCGATAAATTGATCGGTGCCAAATCCATGGCCGACCACCTTCGATTTGCCGTAGCCTACTGGCATAGCTTCTGCGGAGATGGTAGCGATCCATTCGGATGGGGTCCGCGGCCTTTGCCCTGGAACGAAGGTCCTACCGCTGAAAAACGAGCGCTCCAAAAAATGGACGCAGCCTTCGAATTCATCACCAAACTCGGGGTTTCGTATTACTGCTTTCACGACGTGGACCTGATCGAGGAAGGAGCAAACCTTTCGGAATTCAGGAAACGACTCGATTTCATCTCCGACTATGCGTTGAACAAACAAGCCGAACACAACGTCAAGGTCTTGTGGGGCACCGCTAATCTGTTTTCGCATCCCCGCTATATGAATGGTGCCGCCACCAACCCCGATTTCAATGTGGTCGCCCACGCCGGTGCCCAGGTCAGAAATGCCCTGGATACCACCATCAAACTGGGCGGTGAAAATTACGTGTTCTGGGGTGGAAGGGAAGGCTATATTTCCCTGATCAATACGGACATGAAAAGAGAAAAAGATCACATGGCACAGTTCCTCCATATGTGCAAGGATTACGCCCGGAAAAATGGTTTCACGGGTACTTTTTTCATCGAACCCAAGCCCGCAGAACCCACCAAGCACCAGTATGATTACGACGTAGCCACGGTGCTGGGATTCTTGAATGAATATGGACTAGCCGAGGATTTCAAAATCAACATCGAAGTCAACCACGCCACGCTGGCGCTGCACACCTTTGAACACGAACTCGAGGTGGCGGGGGCGGACGGTATGATCGGCAGCATCGACGCCAACCGGGGGGATTATCAAAACGGCTGGGACACCGATCAATTTCCGGTAGACATTTACGAGCTGACCCAGGCCATGATGGTTATCCTACGCCACGGAGGATTCCAGGGCGGTGGAATTAATTTTGATGCGAAAATACGTCGCAATAGCACGGACCTCGAAGACTTGTTTTATGCTCATATTGGAGGAATTGACCTCTTCGCCCGGGCTCTCGAAATCGCCCATCAAATCCTCGAAGAATCCGAATACAACGACCTACTGAAAAATCGGTACCAAAGCTTTGATAGCGGGCCGGGTAAACGGTTTGAATCGGGTGAACTTACGCTGGAAGACCTGGTGGCACACATCGGAGACGGCGATCAATTGGAGCAGATCAGCGGCCGCCAGGAATATTTTGAAAACCTGATCAACCGATATATATTGTAACCAGGCACCGCCATAAATGAATGTATGAGGAATTTTAAAATCGAATTAAAGTGGGGCCTGATATTCATCGTGGTCTCGCTGATCTGGATGGGTATGGAGAACGTGGCAGGCCTGCACACGGTCCACATTGACAAGCATGCGTACTACACCAACCTGTTCGCCATTCCGGCCATTTTGGTGTACGTGTTGGCGCTCCGCGACAAACGCAACAACTTTTACAACGGCTCAATGACCTGGAAACAGGGGTTTATCGCAGGATTGATCATCACCGTAATCGTAGCCCTGTTCAGCCCGTTGACTCAGTTGATCACGCACAAAGTTATCGCCCCGTCTTACTTTGCCAACGCCATCGAACACGGGGTGGCCATCGGGCGGGACCGTGAAGCACTGGAAGGGTATTTTAATCTCAAATCCTATATCATGCAATCCATTTTCGGAGCCTTGAGCATGGGCATCGTGACCGCTGCGGTGGTGGCTCTGTTTGTGAAGAAGAAGGAGGGGTAATTGAGGTTAAGGTAGAGGTTGACTCCGGATCAAGTCCGGAGTGACGAGGCAGAGAGGCAGAAGACTAAACTATCTCCACCCCAAACGCGCGAAGCGCACCAAACGGATCGGGAGCATCGCGAACGATCCACAAACGCGCGTAGCGCAACAAACCACCTCATGAGCCCCGCGAATGAGGTATCAAACGCGCGAAGCGCACCAAACGACGCAGGCATAGAAGCCGAAAGCCGGCCTCCTGACACTCAAGCTTCCGCCGAAGCCTTCTTCCGGCAAATTAAGCCGAAAGCCGGCCTCCTAGTGTGCGGAAATTTAAGTAGCTATCAATGTTTTTTAAAATATTTTTTGAC
>CALEIL010000030.1 GCA_937876435.1 uncultured Bacteroidota bacterium | reverse complement strand
TGATCGGAATTTCCCGGCTTTGGTAGCCAATGTAGGACACGATCAGTACATCGTGTTCTTCCACGTCTTCCAGTACAAATCGTCCATCGATGTCGGTGCTGGTTCCCTTGGTGGTTCCCTTGACCAGAATGTTGACGCCGATGAGTGGTTCTCCATTATGATCGGTGACCGTTCCGGTCAATCCACCCTGCCCCACCTGGGCATAGGATGCCGTTAACGTTACCACAGCGAGTAATGCCAAACTGGATTGTAAGATGAAATGGGTTAATTTTTTTTTCATAACAGCGAGTTTAATTTTTAGATAGTTTCACTCAAACAAACATAATAATGAATGGTCCCACAATCTTCTCTTTTCATATGTGTTTTTGGTACTATTTTTCAAATTCCATATTTTCGTAAGATACGATCAGGAAACATTTTGCAATAGGATCGTATATACGCCCATGAGTAGAATTTTATACCTTTCGCCTTTAATATCAGGGAACGTACACAATTCCATAAACAAAACCAATCATTTTGTTAATTTTATTTGTTGGGCAAATTAACACCATTATTTGAACTTCCAAACATTTTCATTACCTTTTTATTTCCTATCTTTGACGTTCGATTTGTACTATCTCGGGACAAATCAATAAAAAAGGTGGAAAAGCGATCGAATTGATCCCCATTCCCTTGTTTTTTAGACATTTACGCACAGCTTAAATTTGAACATGGCCAAAAAAGCTCCGTTACAGCCACTGGACAGTATTTCTATGACCGACCGGGTGGAAAACATACTCCGAAAATATTTTGAGGACAACGCATTCCAGCCGGGCGATGCCCTCCCGGGAGAAGTCGAGATCGCCGAAAAACTGGAAGTCAGCCGCAACGTGGTGCGCGAAGCACTCAGCCGACTGCGGATGCTGGGTATCGTCGAATCCCGGACCAGACGCGGAATGATCATGGCCAAGCCGGACGTGCTGGGCGGATTTGAACGCGTCCTCAACCCCTACATCCTCGGTGACAAAACCCTGAAAGATATATTTGAAATGCGGCTAATTCTCGAGATGGGGATGGCTGAATTCCTGATGGCGCGTAAAACCAAAAAAGGTGTATTGGAACTCGAGAAAATCGTACAGGAACAAAAAAGCATAGTCACCCCCACCAAAGAAGAAGAGATCCGGTTTCACACCAAGTTGTACGAAATGACCGGAAACGATACGTTCAAACGGTTTCAGAAAATGCTGTTTCCTATATTCGACCACGTTTTTACAGAATACCGGAATGGCAGAAGTATGTCTCCCCCACCCGGTCACATCCACCACGATGGACTGGTCCAGGTACTCAAAGAAGGTTCGGCTGCTGATTTCCGCAATGCGATGGAAATCCACCTCGGACCGTATTTCAAGATGATCGAAGTATAGGGTAAATCTTAGAGCTTTGAGCTTTGAGCTTTGAACTTTGAGCTTTGAGCTATTGTAGACTCTTAGCGGCCGTTTCCAGTGAATAAAATTTACGCAAAATCCTTGCCTAGTTCCGATTTATTTATTTACTTTGCCGTCTAACTAAATGATGCGATGCTTTCAAAACTATTAGTTCACGTCACCAAAAGGCACAAGGACAAGATGACCACCTGCTTGCGCAACCTGGGGATCTACGTAGGTCAGGATATCTTTCTGCTTACGTTACAGGCACATGGTTCGCTCACCCAAAAAGAACTTAAAGAGAAGCTTATGGTAGAATTTGCCACCATCCATAAAATCGTCAACCGCTCCGAGAAACGTGGGCTGGTCACCAAAACCAAGGACCCGGACGATATGCGGGTATCCATCGTCGCGCTCACCAGGGCAGGTGAGGAAGTGACCGTAAAAATAAAGGAATGTTGGAAGAAATTGGAAGACGATTTTTTTGCTGCCCTGAACGAGGAAGAGAAGACCCAATTGCAAAATTTGCTATCAAAATTGAATCAATAAAAATTTAACCAATTACTTAGACGTCTTACTAAAATAAAGAACAAATGGAAAAAGTACTGATTGCAGGAGCAAGCGGAACAGCGGGGAGAACGATCACAAAATTGCTTGTAAATAATGAGAATTATGCCGTATATGGATTAACCCATAAACAAGAAAACCTATCACTGCTGCGAGAACTGGGTTGCATTCCCGTTCTGGCCAATTTGACCGATAGGGAACAAAGCCTGGAAGTCCTTCAAAGAATTCAGCCGGAAATCATCACTTCATCGGTAATGGGTGTGGGAGAACAACCGAGCGAACAGGAACTCCACATGAACAAAAACCTCATTGGGATTTCACAGGAAACCGGTGTAGCCACTTTTGTGTACATTTCGGTCTTTCAGTCCGAAATAAATACCGGCGTTCCACACTTTGAAGTGAAAGGAAAAATAGAAGAACTATTGAAATCGTCAGGCATAAACTACCTCGTGATACGTCCGGCCACTTTTATGGATGGTTTGTTCATGCCGTGGATTTTACAATCCGTAAAAGAGCAAAACACATTGGTTTCCCCTATGGAAATCGGCACCAAAATCTCCTACATCCATACGCTTGATATTGCAGAGTTGGTGTTATACGCGCTGCAACAAAAAATTTCCAACGAAATCTACACAATCGGCGGACGGTCGCTTTCCATCAGCGACATACAAAAGACCCTGTCTGAAAAAACTAAAACGGAAATCCGTTATCAAAAACTTCCCCGGGAACAGGTGAGGCAAATGGCCGGAAAAAACATCGCCCTGATGGTAGATTATTTCAATAAAAACGGATTTGAGGTGCCAGAGAATACCTTGCCAAAAGACTATAAGCCACAGCTCAGGGAATTTGAAAATGAAATCGATCAACATTTATAATCAACACGTATGGATTTGGGACTCAAAAACAAAACCGTACTGATTACCGGAGGAAGTTCGGGCATCGGCAAGGAGACAGCCCTGACTTATGCAAGAGAAAATGGGGTGAAGATAGCGGTCACTTATTTCAGTGGGAAACAAGCAGCTATTGAGCTCATCGAAAGCATAGAACAGTCAGGAAATGAGGCCATCGCCGTTCCCTTGTCCTTAGCGGATTTTTCGAGCATTGAAACAGCATTCAATAAAATCGATTCCCGTTTCGGAAGCATCGATGTATTGATTAACAACGCCGTGTATTGGGGAGACGGCTCAGCGATGGGCAATTCCTTTGAAGACCTGCCCCTTCAACAATGGCGTGACATTGTCGGTATAAACCTATTCGGTACCGTCAGGCTTACCCAACTGGTACTGCCGGGTATGCGAGAGCAACAATTTGGACGCATCGTCAATGTTTCCAGTGACATTGCCCTGGATAGCATGGCTGGCTCAGGACCTTATGGAACGCTCAAAGCTGCTCTTTTGGGCTTGACGTCAAACCTGGTGGTGGAAACTTCCATGGACAATATTCTGACCAATGTGGTCCTACCCAGCCTCACCATGACTCCCAAAGCAGAACATCGGTTTTCAGATGAATTTAAAACGTTGGCCCAGGCTGCATTTCCGACCGGGAGAATCACCACGCCCCGAGATGTGGCCTCGCTGATCACCTACCTTGGCTCTGCTGCCAACGGCCATGTAAACGGGGAAATGATTAGAGCAACAGGAAAGGGATCGCAACCAGTTTTGAATTATATATTAAAAAAAATGAGAACATAAAACAAGGGCAATAAACGCCCTCCTCTTTTGAAGAGGGGTAAATAATTATGATTTATAGCCTTGCTTGCAAAACGGGTGAATAAACGCCCTTGTTCATAAATTGAGACAGTAAGTGAAGTCAATTTGTATTCACCATATTTACAGCTATGAGCTTCGAATGTCACCCGTTTCTTAGATGCAAAGCGTTTGTGCGCATGCCAAAAAACACAAAAAAAGAACGATTCACCCGGAACCACCGCGACTACAGTTTAATCATCCATATCAAGGACAAATCCTAATCAACCGACAATAATATATCAGAAACGGCTATTTCCTTCGAGAATAAAGTAATCCGATCCCCTGGAAAATATAAATTCCGGCTCGCGTATTGTCCCTTTTTGGGGTCGGTGAAAACTTCGATCCGGTTCGCAGGCAGGTTTATAATCCAATACACCGGAATACCCGCCGATGCATAGATCGGTAATTTGGTATCATGGTCAAAAGCGTAGGTGGTATCAGAGACTTCAATCACTACGAGGATTTCCTCTGGAGTTGGTAAGTCATTGAAATATTTGTCCTCCCTGATTTGTAAAATCACAATATCAGGTTGAAGCTCATTCCATTCATTGATTCGAACCGGGTTTTGAATGCCTACCAGATATTCATTAAGAAAAGCTGGTACTAATAAATTGGTCAGGTTAACGACCATCCCTCCGTGTTTACTCCCGATCGGACTCATATTGAGTATTTCGCCGTTGATCAATTCCACCCTTTCATCCGGCAACAACACGCCTATTTCGCCCATTCGGTGAAATTCCTCACTAGTTATCAACCGCTTGGTTATGATCGCATTGGACATAAATATCGATGTGTTGTTGCGATTTCAATATACGGACTTTTACCTGCAATACCAAAATAATGGAACCCAGGATTTGCCCAACCGCCGTTGCTGATCACCTCATTTTTCACCTGAAGAATGTGTGTTCTTCAGCCTGGAACTGTGTTTTCATTCATATCAAGCGTAGCGGCGGTTTGACAAACTTTCACCCCTTCCGTCCTGAAACCAAAAAAGTTATCGATAGCCCTAATATGCATATCGCCCCACACTCAGTTGGAGTTTGTCAAACCTCAAGAAACGAGGATAAATTTTCATATCTTTAATTCAGAAAAAACACAACCCCAATGCGCAAGATTTTAAAATGGATCTTCTATTTCCTAATGGTAGTCCTGGTGGGCCTCCTAATCTGGGTCATCTACAACAACCGGGACCGGCATCCCGGCTACGACATGAACCTTTCCATCCAGCAGAACGCAACAAATGTCCAATATCAGGCCGGCTTTGCGAAGAAAACGATCACCCCGTCAGTCCCCGACACCTGGAACGACACCAACGGGAACGCCCGATACGACGAAGGCGAGACGTACAACGACCTCAATGGAAACGGAAAATTTGACGCGGTATGGATCGCGGGATTCCACAACAACAAGCCCGCCAACGGCATCCACGATGAGGTATGGGCCAGAACCATGGTGCTCGACGATGGCAATCATCGCGTAGCGCTGGTCTCGATCGACGCCATCGGATTTATGTATTCGGACGTCATCGATATCCGCAAGGCCTTGCCCTCCGAACTCGACATCGATTACGCGTTGATCTCTTCCACGCATACCCACGAGAGCAACGACCTGATCGGAATCTGGGGTCCAGGCATGCTGCAATCAGGCGTGGATCCAGACCATATGACATGGCTCAAAGAACAAGTCGTCGCCTCCATTGCGGAAGCTTGCAACCAATTGCGACCGGCCCGGTTTGTCTTTGGCCAGGATCTGAGCGGCCGGGATTCCATCCTGATCCGCGATACCCGACGGCCCATCGTCAAAGCTACCGGTATTCAGGTGATGCAGGTTCTCGATGCGGAGGTCGATACCACGCTGGGGTCTGTGGTCAATTGGTCCAACCATCCGGAGGCGTTGTGGAGTAAAAATCTATTGATCAGTTCGGACTACCCCCATTTCATCCGGGAATCGCTCGAAGCAGGCATTGTCTACCAGGGCGATACCATCGTATCGGGTTTGGGGGGCACGTCGGTGTTTTTTACCGGTGTCATTGGGGGATTGATGGCGCCCCACGCTTCGATGCCCGTCTATGATTCTATCCGTCAGGTGGAGTTCACCGAACCCTCCTTTGATAAAGCACGGGCGATCGGAGAGCAGATCGCGAGGTGGTCGGTGGCTGCATTGGAGGACGGTGACACCTTTCAGGACCTCCAACCGCTGCGCATCGAGGCCAAATCGGTGGTCTTGCCGGTAAAAAATCCCGTATTTCGGATCGCCTCGTCGATCGGGTTATTGAAAAGGGGGATGACCGGGTGGTTCAAAGCCCGTTCCGAAGTAGCTGGTATCCGTTTCGGTCCCGCTACCTGGCTCAGCATTCCCGGGGAAATCTATCCCGAAATCGTGTTTGGAGGTGTGGAATCTCCACCTGGCCAGGACTATGCAATCGATCCGATTGAAACACCGCCCCTGAAAGATTTTATGCACGGGAAATACCATTACTACATCGGCCTGTCCAACGACGAGGTGGGGTATATCGTCCCCAAAAGCGAATGGGACAATCAGGAACCGTGGCTGTACCTGGATGAGGACGACACCTATGGCGAGGAAAATTCTCTGGGACCGGAGACCGCGCCGCTGCTTTATGCGGGGCTAAAGGAAATCCTCCAGAAATTGAAATAATCAGATGTGGTATTCGCTAGAGCGAGAATGGGAGTGAAGAGTGAAGATATACCGAAAGCATTTGAAATCCGGCCTTCCCAGCAATAAATCCCGAAACAGCGAAATATGCGCAGGTCACCAAGCAAAAGCTACCCAAACCCAAACTCCCATACGGGCAGGTCTCGCTACGTTCCTTCAGCGCCATTGCACACCCAAACCCACACCCATACGGAGAGTGATAGTTTACCAAACACAAATTCCGAAACACCA
>CALEIL010000029.1 GCA_937876435.1 uncultured Bacteroidota bacterium | reverse complement strand
GTACTCGTGCCAGGGATCACGCTCCAGCGACGCCAGTCGCTCCGGCAGCGTGTGAATGTTGAAGTGATCCTCCCGCACATCCGGCCCGAGCTCATCCCATGACAGCGGTACCGCGACGGGCGCATTCGGTCGCGCGCGCGTCGAGTACGATTCGATTGCCGTCGCACCGCGTCCGTTGCGCAGGTAATCGATCAGGATCCGGCCACGACGCTTGGCCTTCGAGATGTTGAGCGTGTACTGACCGGGGCTCGCACCCGAAACCGCCTCCGCCACCGAAGCCGCCGCCTCCACCAAATCCACCGCGACCAAAACCACCACCGATGATGATGGGTCCATGCCAGCCGCGACGATTGATTTGCCCGCCACCACGGCCTCCGTCGTCGCCAACAGAAATCAGAATGACGATCACGATAATAATTATCAACACGATGGCTCCCACCGGAATACCAGATCCGGAGGGTTCCCGCTCGATGGCATCGAATGAACCTGTTAAAATTTCGGAAATCACTCGGCTGCCTTCCAGGAGACCTGCATAATAATCTCCTTGTCGAAAGTGCGGGATCATATACCGGTCAATGATCCGACGCGCCTGAACGTCGGTAATATATCCTTCGATCCCCCAGCCAGTAGCTATAAATACCTGCCGGTCCTTTTCAGAGATGGTGATGACGATGCCATTGTCCTCTCCTGCCTGACCGACACCCCACTGGTCTCCAAGTTCGTAACTGAATTCTGAAATGTCATAATTCCCCAATTCCCGGACGGTAACCACCACAATCTGAGTGGAGGTGCTGTCGTCGTAATGTACGAGTTGCTGTTCCAGATTATCCCGTTCATTACTGGATAAAATATTGGCAAAATCATTAACCAGACGAGGTGGGTCGGAAGGATCTGGAATTTGTGCCTGCATCAAGCCAGCAGAACCTGACAGAATCAACAACATTAATAGATTGAGGAGCAGTCCCGGGACCAGGTTTATTTTCTCAATCCTCATCAAAATAAATTTCATCGTCAAGTTCATTTACACTTCCCCGTCTATATGGAAAATACTCAGCCAACCGTTCACCGGCCAACCGGATCGCCCTCTGAAGTCCGGGGACGTATTCATCTCGTCGGAAATGGGTTTGTAATATTTCCAGTTCTTCTTCCCAGAATGCATCTCCGACCTTGGCATGGATTCCGGCACCTCCTATGATCGCGCATTCATGATCACCAAAGGCCACATAAAACAATACTCCGTTCCCCTCAGCGGTTTGGTGCATGTCCAATTTCTCGAACGCCCGGTATGCCCGGTCCATCACGGTCATATTTTTGGTAGAACGCTCAAAATACACGCGAATTTCTCCGGACGTGTCTTTTTCTGCAACCCGGATCGCTTCTACGATCTCTTTTTTCTCTTCTCTGGAAAAGTAATCACTGATCAGTCCGAGTTTCATCCAAAGTCAATTTCTGGTACGTTTTCACTTCCCTCCTGTGCTTTGAAGTACCCTTTTTCGTCAAAACCAAACAATCCGGCCATCAGGTTGGTGGGGAATTGCTTGATATAGGTATTAAAACCCTGTACTTCCTGGTTGAAGTCATTCCGGGCTTTGTTGATGCGGTTCTCCGTGCCTTCGATCTGGGTTTGGAAATCGCGAAACGCCTGCGTTGTTTTAAGTTCGGGATATCTCTCCACCGAAACCAGGAGCCGGCTGAAAGCCCCGCTGAGTTGTTCCTGCGCATTCTGAAATTCAGCGATCTTCTCCGGTGTGAGATTATTGGCGTCGATATTGACACTGGTGGCTTTGCTCCGCGCTTCGATCACCGAATTCAACGTTTCCTGTTCAAAATCAGCGGAACCTTTGATGGTACTGACCACGCTGTTGTACAGGTCAGCCCGGCGCTGGTATTGAGTCTCCACCGTGGACCAGGATGATTCGACGCCTTCTTCCATGGTGACCATTTTGTTGTAGCTACCGGAAAATGTGTTGTACAGGATCAAACCGAGTACGACTACGATTGCGATAATGATGAGGGACGATTTTTTCATGTGTCTTTGAATTGTTGAAAAATTAAATAACTAAAATATGAATACGAAAATAGGTTGAAAAGTTTCAGGAATAGCGGGTTTGACTGGAATATTTAGCAGAAATCCGTATTGGATTCGATCAAAGTCTTCATTTTATCGATGAGAATATAGTGGAATCCCTGGGGACACCGAAGCTCCAGCTTCGGGCTTAGAGTCGCCCCTGGGGATTTCCGAAGTTTACCTACCACAATTAGCAGACTCCCGCTTCGTACGTGTTTAGAGCTCCGTTACCAGTGAGAAGGCGGTTGCGGGGCTGACCTAAATATTGAGCAAAATAGTGAATATAAAAGACCCAATTAGCCTTCGGAGTCTCTTTATTTGTCTACATCATGAGTTTTGTTTAATTTAGGCCTGCCCACAAGGCCCGTCTGAGCGAGAACAAGGTTATAATGATGAGTACATGAAAAATATCATATGGCTTATAAATCTATGTCTATATATAAACTTATATTCATGCCAGGACGACATGAATATTCAAACCATAGATAGCGCCAATGCCGTCACTATTGAAATAGATCCGGACAAATTTCAGGAAATCGGTTGGGTCGACTCTAATCAAATAGAATTTACGTTTCTGCCTTTGGAGGAGCTATTGCCTTTTGGAGATATTGCCAAGATTTTATTTCGAGATGAGAAAATTTTTATCAAACCCTACAACATGGGCAGGATCTATATATACTCTCAAGAGGGGGTTCCTCACGGGATCATAGATCATGCCGGGGCAGGTCCTGGTGAATACCTGGACCTTAGCGATTTTGATATTAACAATAGCAAAAAACAAATCATAGTATCGGATGCGGGAAACAGGAAATTTGTAACTTACTCGTATAGCGGTGATTTCATCTCTGAAAAACCGGTGAATTTTTCCATCAAACTGCTTAAATCGTATCCTACAGACAACGGAATTCAATATATTGTAGATTTGAGGTATTCAAATATTTTACCTGGTCAGAACAAGGTATTTAACATCAACCTGTTTGATGAAAATTGGGAATTTATTAAAGGATATTTCCCTTTTTCACAATTCAGAGGAGGAATGCTTGGTCATCCCTATATGTTTTTTAGTAAGACCGATACATGTATCGGGTATTACAAAACATTCACGGACTCCATTTTTCATTTTAACAATAATGAAATGTCCCTGGCCTACTATCTAAAATTTCCAAAGCCGGTTTACTCCTATGAAGAATTTGAAAAGAGTCAGGGTGTAGAGATAGGAGACCGGGTTTACAACATAATATATGATGAAAGTCCCTCTTATTTACTGCTGGGCTATATGTACAAAAATAAAATATACAAACTACTATATGATAAAGTGGGGCAAAAAGTGCAATACTTCACCTCCTACACAAAGAATGAATATTGTTCGCAAAGCATATTTAGCTATATTTTGGGATTACATGGGTCAAAGCTCGTTTTACAATGTAATGCGCTCAATGTCGATTGCGTAATTGATATTTTTCAAAAAACTCTTTCCAACGAACAGTTAGCTGCATTGAACAAAATTCAGGAGGTAGATAATAATTTTTTGATACTGGTTCAATTATAGTATTTGAACCACTACATAGCTGAGCGAGGTGAATCACCTGCTGAAGACAATAGGTTTTTTCGCACAGCTGGGGCTGTGCGGTCCCAGGGGGAGACCTTCCTGATTCCTTCACGAGTCCATTTTGCCGTCTCATCCCAATATGCTTAATTTGTAAGCTATGATGAATCTTTACCGAATGCAGGATAGTTGAAACGGATCACATCTACCGGATTCACCCGATTGCGGACTAATAACCAGGCGGGACTTCCCGGTTATTTCAATCTGGTCATGGCCACAGGGATAGTGAGTATAGCGGCCTGGCTATTGGAATTTCCATGGATCGCAAAGGCTTTGTTTTATTTCAATATCATTTCGTTTCTGGTCCTTATTTTCCTTTTTTCCCGAAAACTCATTTTTTCTTTCGACCAGGTCATAAAGGATCTTAGGTACTACAAAACGGGACCTGCCTATTTCACGTTGGTG
>CALEIL010000028.1 GCA_937876435.1 uncultured Bacteroidota bacterium | reverse complement strand
AATGTCAGGCCGTATTCATGCGTGATTGCATCTATTTCTTTGAGCATATTTCCAGGTTCCACCCTGGCCGTCATTGATTCGGGATCTACCAATACACCCTTCATATCCGACAGGTCAATCACCAGACCATCGTTTACCATCGCCAGACCTGCTCCATTGTGTCCACCACTCCGGATGGAAACCTCGAGCCCCTGTTCCCGGGCGAAATGCACTGCATTTACGACATCCTGGTTGGAGCGGCATTGTACGATATAGGCCGGATGCTTATCAATCATGCCATTGTATATGGATCTCGCCTGGTCATAATCCGCATCATTTGGCCTTATGACATGACCTGTTAATTCTGGATAGTTCATATTTTATAATTGTAATCGTTTATCAACCGAACCTTAATTCCCCATTTAATCCCTCCCCAGCCAAAGTTAGAATCGTACATGGATATCCAATACTTTTTTTTAGTCATATGATGCAACATTTGGTTCAAAGTGAGGCTTGTTCTGAAAATCCGAAAGGATTCAAAAAGCTCTTATGGGTTCCATACCCGTTTTTTAAATCGTGATCAATCCCCAAAACTTCCTTAATATTTCCTATTTTACGCCGGAATTTGATCGAATTGAAATACCTGGAAACGAATGATGACATGATGGGTACCAAAGAGCCACTCTTTCCAATGTGCCCTGGTTTTCTTTCCGCCATAATCCGGATCATCTCAGGGATTTTAGGATTACCAATAATCCTGACGTCCCAGAATTTTGGTGGAGTGCCACCGGGAGATACCTGGATGATCAAGCGGAACGAAGGGATCAACGTCATTTACAGCCAGGACGTAGCTCCCATAGCGGATACGGTATTGTCCACCATCTCCCGGCTAAATCTCCGGGATCCATATTCTCTAAGTCTCCACAGGAAGCCAGTCAATTTTATTCTTCGGAATAAAAATATGACCACCAACGGATTCGTAGCCTATGCTCCTTTCCGGTCAGAACTCTACCTGTTTCCTTCCCAGGATCCCAATGTACTCGGCTTTTATGACGGAATGAAGACGCTGACGATCCACGAATATCGCCACGTCCTCCAATACAGCGCGCTGGACAAAGGAATCACCAAACTGGTGGGTGATGTTTTTGGGCAATTGGCTCAGGCTGGAACCTACAATATCCTGGTTCCCGATTGGTTTACAGAAGGCGATGCCGTTTTTTTTGAATCCGCACTCACCGGTCAGGGCCGGGGCCATTTACCCGATTTTCTGGCGGACCACAGGGCCTTGCTCATGGAAGGCAAGACGTATTCTTACAATAAATACAGCAACGGTTCATTCAAAGACCTGGTCCCCAACCACTACGTGCACGGCTACCTGCTCTCGGGATATGGATACCGGAATTTCCCGGATCGTTTCTGGCCAGACGTATTGGATCAAACCTCGCGACTTAAGGGATTGTTGCTACCCTTCCGTCAGGCTATTCGACGCAATTCCGGGATGAAACTTCCGGAATACCATCGTGCTGCCATGACTCAATACCGTGAAAATCTATACCACCAGTTGGATACTACCGCCCGACCAGACCCGCTGCTACTCCCCCCATCTACACGGATCAAGGATGAGATCCAGCTTCTGACCGGACCGGATGGCAGGAACTATCTGCTGGAAACCGGATATGATGAAATCAGTTCGGTCTATGAACTTACTGAAGGCAGCAAGAAAAAATTGTTTGCCCTGGGGCGAAGCTTTGACCCTTATCTCATCTTACGAGATAACAGAATTCTTTTCACCAACAGAGGCCTGGATTCACGCTGGACGAACCGGGAATTTTCGGACGTCTATTATTTTGATCTGGAAAGCAGACAACTGGAACGGGTTACACATCAGAAGAAATATTTTTCTGTGGATTATTCCGCTGCCACCCGACAATACCTGGCGGTCCAGGGGGGAGAGACGGGGCAAACAGCCATCGTGAGTTTTCGGGAAGAAGGCGGACTGGTTGACACACTGGTTCTGGAACCGGGCACCTTTTATGGTTACCCCAGATGGGTGGGTAAGTCTGGTGACAAATTTGTATTTACCCAAAGACAAGACGGCCAAATGTCGATAATCCAATATGATCGCGCTACTCAAACGAAAGAGATTCTGATCGGTCCGGTCCGGGAAACCATCGCCAGACCTGTGGTGACGTCAGATGGAATCTATTTTTCTTCGTCACGATCGGGTATTGAAAATATCTATTATTTCGATTTGAGAACAAAACATCGAATACCGGTCACCGCTGATCTGGTGGGTGCCTACAATCCCACCCTGGATACTATTGCCATCGATCAGGAGGACAGTCTTCGTTTATACTACAGTACCAAAACAGCCCAAGGACAGCGGATTCGGGTCAAAAATCTCCCGGAAAATATGGTATTACGGGAAAAAACCCCGGACGTGCCGGAATTGAAACCGTGGTTCGTGGGGCAGGAAGACCAGCAGATGGCTGTGTCAGATCCTGCTGAGGTGGTCAGCCCGGTGGCAGAACGGTATAAACCTTCGCGGCATCTTTTCCATTTCCATAGTCTGGAACCTGAACCGTCGCTCACCAATCCCAGGCTTTCACTTATCAGCAACGATTACCTCAACACGACTTCGGCCAGTCTGTACGGTCGCTATTTGAACGCAGACAATTCCTGGACGGTGGGGGCTGAGGTGACCTATGCAGGATGGTACCCCGAAATTTTCCTCGACGTCAATCACCGCTTCAACCTCGATCTGAACCTGCGGCTGGATGATGAAACGTATGTGCTTCCCAAATCCGAAACTACGGCCAACGCTGGTATATCGATCCCGTTGGATTTTTCACGCCGGCACTACTGGCATTTTCTGCGTTGGACGGGACAATACGGATGGACACAAGAACATTTTGATCCAGAAGATCCCATATTACCCGGCAATCTCGATCTGGAGCCCCGGCTATTCCAAACCGGTCTTACAGCGATTAGCTGGTCCCTCCAGAGAGTCAAAGCATACCGGGATCTCCTTCCCAAATGGGGAATCACCACTACCCTGTTGGCCAAACGAGCCTTTAGTCCTGCAGAAAGCTGGTTGCTCTACGCAGGTCAAAATTTCTACATTCCAGGCTTCTTCCGGAATGATGGATTCAAATTCCGGTGGCAACTCCAACACGGCAGCAGTATGGTCAGAAATACGCTTTCCTACGAATTGCGCTCCCTCCAGGATATCCCTTACGGGGATCGGTCGTTTCGGACTGGTGGACTTTTTACGGCCAATTATCTATTCCCGGTGGCGTACCCTGAGGTATCGATCCCCCACGTGATTTATACGAAACGAATAGCGGTCAATTTGTTTACCGAGCATTTCAGGTCCAATATCCTGGATAGAACCTGGTATGGGGTGGATGTATTTCTCACCGCGCGGTATTTCAATCTGATCGATCTCACCACCGGGATCAGGGCTTACCGGCCATGGCAAAGCACTGCCGCTCCGGTGTCCTGGAGCGTAGTTTTGCTGCAGGATTTGTAGCCAGAATAATCCCAAAAAAATATATGCTTCCCAATATATGCCGTGACGCCCCGTGATGCGGTGATGAAATCCGGTGCAAAACATGCCTGCGAAATGCCCTGTTTTGAGTAAAATTTTGTAATTTCCTCCCATATCATTTTTTTAAACTGAAGTACTATGAAATACCTGATTCCTGTTTTGCTCGTGCTTTATTCCTGCTCATCTACCTCAGACCCAAAACCCGGGGTTTCGGACTCAGCCACCATTTTCCAGGGAGTAAACATCGTCGATGTCCGGGATGGTTCTGTCCATAGTAATCAACAAGTCGTGGTAGACTCCGCCAGGATCGTATCCATTTCCGATATGGTGGATGTACAAAGATCTACCTGGCCAGAAGGAGTAACTGTCATCGATGCCAATGGAAAATACCTTACTCCCGGTCTCGCTGAAATGCACGCCCACATACCGTCGCCCAATGAAGGCGAGGACTGGATCCAGGACGTTTTGTTCCTCTATGTAGCCAATGGCATCACCACGATCCGGGGTATGCTGGGCCATCCCAGGCACCTTGAACTCCGGGAAGAAGCCCAAAACAATTCCATCATAAGCCCCAGAATATATACTTCCAGCACTTCCTTCAACGGGAATTCGGTTCCCACTCCTGAGGCTGGTCGCCAAAAAGTCATCGAATCCAAAGAAGCGGGGTATGACTTTCTGAAGTTCCACCCGGGCATCAAACTCGAAGTCCATGACGAAATCATCCGCACATCCAATGAAGTAGGGATCCCATACGCGGGGCATGTTTCGACCGGTGTCGGTATCCGTCATGCGTTGGAAAGCAACTATGCTACGGTGGATCACGTGGATGGATTTATTGAAGGTCTCGTTCCGGAATCAGCCAATGTCCAGCCTGACGAAAACGGTTTTTTTGGATTCAATTTCACAGATCTGGCAGATACGTCTATGATCGGCGAGCTCGTCGATTTGAGTAAGGAGCACGAGGTATGGGTGGTTCCTACGCAGGCTTTGTTTGAACGCTGGTTTTCTACGCTACCCACCGAAGATCTGG
>CALEIL010000027.1 GCA_937876435.1 uncultured Bacteroidota bacterium | reverse complement strand
TGTTGAACTCCATGGACGCAGATGGCACCACGGATGGTTTTGACCTCGAAATGTTTAGCCGCTTCAATATCAACTTTGATTGGTTCAATAAAACGACCGTTGGTATTCTCAGACCAGTGGTGATTCCTGGATATGTTGGCGCGTCCTCCTTGCCGTGGGACAATGTGGCGGATATGGAAAATACCGGTGTGGAACTGGAAATCGGGTATGACAATAGTTTTGGAGATTTCAATATTTCCGTGAATGCCAATGGATCATTTCTCAAAAATACCGTGACCTATGTAGCGGCTGACACCAATTTTATATCAGGAGGTGCCAGTTTCCAATCCATGGGCAACGTAACGCGAATCCAGGAAGGTCACTCGTACAATAGTTTTTACGGATATAAAACGCTCGGGATATTTCAAAATGAAGAGCAGATCCGAAATTATACAAACGGTGGAGAAGGTATGATTCAGCCAGATGCACGACCAGGAGATTTTATTTGGGCCGATCTGGACGGAGATGGTCAAATTACCAGTGGAGATCTCGATAAGAAATTCCTGGGAAGCAGTTTGCCTAAATACACTTTTGGATTCAACGTGAGTATGGACTACAAGGGACTTGACTTCATGGTTTTTGCACAAGGCGTGGCCGGGAATAAAATATTTCAGGGATTGCGACGACTGGATATACTCACCTCCAACTACAGTACCAAAGCTTTGAGCCGGTGGCACGGAGAAGGAACTTCCAATGAATTCCCCAGACTGATCGATTCGGATCCCAATGGTAATTTTACTAAAATGTCGGATTTCTATCTGGAAGACGGTGATTACCTCAGGATCAAGCTTTTGCAGGTGGGGTACACTCTTCCTAACAATGTGTTTGGAAAACTGGGTGTGAGCAGACTTCGGATATACGCCACCGCTGAAAACTTACTGACCCTCACCCGATACACTGGTTATGATCCGGAAATAGGTGGTGGAGTTTTTGGAATAGATAAAGGCCAGTATCCTCAGGCCCGGACATTTTTGGGTGGAATACAGGTTTCCTTTTAATCAATTACAATATGACTGTTATGAAAAGCATACTATTATACATGGCGTTACCGTTGTCTCTTGTGCTAACACTACTGGTGGCCTGTCAGAAAGATTTTATCACCCTGGAACCCAAGGGACAGTTTCTCAGTGGTAATTATTACGCGAACACCGAACAGGCTTATGCCGGTCTGGTAGCTGCATATGACGTACTGAGAAAAAATTCAGGAGGATTCGAAAATATGATTACGATGATGAATGCCGGATCCGACGACAATTATGCCGGAGGTGGAGGTCCTACCGATGGGGTAGGAATCCAGGGGTTTTCCAATTTTACGCTCAACCCGAATATTATACCTGGCAGTTTTTGGAGCGACCATTATCAGGGTGTATTCAGGACCAATATTTTACTGCAAAAATTACCAGAAGTGGAAATGGATGCTGCCGAAAAAGCCAGGTTTGTAGCTGAGGCCAAAGTCCTGAGAGCGACGTATTACTTCAATCTGGTGCGGATGTTCAAAAATATCCCACTCATTGTAGAACCGCTGAGTACAGGAGATATTTACCAAATTACCCAGGCAGATCCTTCAGCGGTCTATGCTCAGATCGAAGCCGACCTCAGTGAAGCCATCCCGGATCTGCCGGCTACTATCAATCGCGCCACGGAGGCTGGCCGATTTAACCGTGGAGCAGCTCAGGCGATGCTGGGGAAAGTGTATCTGTACAATAACAAAAATTCTGAAGCCGCAGCGATGCTGGCTGAAGTGAATGGTCCGATTCCGGGGGAACCCAACCAATATGGAAATTATCTCCTGCCCAATTTTTCAGACCTTTGGGTTTTTACCAATAAATTTAATCCGGAATCAATACTGGAAACCGCACACACTGATCAGTCCAATGCCGATTGGGACTTTTGGGGAAGCAGCGCTGACGAAGGAAATTCCATCAATCAGATGGTTGGTCCGAGAAGCTATCAGAAAAAAGGTCCGGGTGCCCCGGATATACATTCGGGCTGGAGTTTCAATGTATGGACACAGGATTTCTATGACCTGATCAAAAATGATCCCAGGTTGTCGGCCACCGTGCTCGACATGAATTCGTTGGTTGCTACCGGTCAGGCTGACTATATCGCCGGGTATCAAAATACGGGTTATTTTTTGAATAAGTACGTCCCCCGAACCTCCGACGTAAGATCGGGTGGTGGAGCGGTGGAATTGAACTTTCAACAAAATGCCTACATCATCCGCCTGGCAGACAGCTACCTGATGGAAGCAGAAGCTTTGGGTGGTACTGGTCCCCGTGCGCAGGCATTACTGGACGCTGTCAGAGCCCGGGTGGGCTTGACTTCTGTGCCAGTTTCTATGGAAGCCATCAAATTGGAAAGACGGAAAGAACTCGCTGGCGAAGGACACCGGTTTTTTGATCTGGTAAGATGGGGTGATGCTGCTTCAAAACTGGCAGACAGAGGATTTCAAGCCGGAAAGCATGAAATATTCCCAATTCCTTCTCAGGAATTGCAGGGTACTAAATTAGTTCAAAATCCAAATTATTAAATCCTATGAATATGAAAAGCATTCCGGTACTGGTATATATAATTGCTTTGTTCTTACTGACTTCGTGTGTAAAAGAGGGGATAGATGATGATGTGTCCTTTCTGAATTCAGCCCGGGTCAATAATCCTGGTCAACTGATACAGATGACCAACGATAATTCAGGTAAAGTCACGATAACTCCTACGGGAGAGGGAGTATCATCTTTCCTGGTCATATTTGGTCATGGATCCGGACAGGAAGCGCAGGCTGAGGTCAATCCTGGTCACAATGCGGTCCATTTTTATCCCGAAGGGAGTTATACGGTTACGATTTTATCCAAAAGTTTGTCCGGGGAAGAGCTCGCCTCTACCATTCCCCTCGTGGTCACCTACCGGGCTCCGGAGAATCTGGTCGTTACTTCTGATGTGGAAGCTCACACCCTGACCATCGGAGCGACGGCAGATTTTGCAGCTTCGTACCTGGTTTATTTTGGTGAAGCGGATGGAGAGGAAGGAGTTCCGCTGGCAAACGGAGGTCAGATTTCACATACCTACGGGAAGGCAGGAAATTACGATGTCAGAGTAGTGGCCCTAAGTGGTGGAGCAGCCACAACTGAAGAAACCTTTTCAGTGACCATCGTAGATCCATTCGGATTTCCCATTACTTTTGAGAATCCGAATGTCAACTACTTCTTTGGTACATTCGGTGATGCGCAACAATTTTCAACGGTGGAAAATCCATCGCCGACTGGTATAAATCCTTCAGATAAAGTCGGAAAATTTGTGCGGGGGGTTCAGGGATGGAGTGGCACTTACAGTCCCCTTAATACTCCACTGGATATGTCGCAGGGTAAGGTAATCAAAGTAATGGTGTACAATCCCGATGAGGCTCTTGTAGGTGCTGCTCTCAATATTGAACTGGAGGCAGGATCAAGTCTCGCCAATGGTGTGGCGGTTCTAAAAACGGCGTTGACAACCTTCGGGCAATGGGAGGAATTGACTTTTGATTTTGGAAGCATCGAAGCCATTCCTTCCTCTGAAACTTTTCATCAACTGGTTCTTCGGTTCAACGATTCGATGGATGGCCAGGGAGCCGTGATTTACGTGGACAATTTCATTCAATCCAACTAAAATATTTTGATATGAAAATTTCAATTAAATATATTACCTCTATTATAGTATTGGTTCTTGCAGCGGTCGGTTGCAATAAACAGGAATATCACATGGGGGAACTCATAGCTCCCTCGGAGGTCACCATTACAGCCAATATTGTGGGCATGGATGTGGATCATCCAAACGGGGATGGCTCAGGAGATGTAGAGTTTTTACTGAGTGGTCAAAATGTCTTGTCCTATATGATCGATTTTGATGCATCGGATGGCATCAATTTTCAACATATTAACAAGTCTCAAGTGACCCGAAAATACACCGGGATTGGACTCAATAATTATACCGTGACTTTACTGGCATACGGACCAGGAGCTACATCCACTGTGGTTACCAAAGAAATTCAGGTGAGAAGTGATTTTACACCCGAACAACAGATTATTGATGCTTTGACGGGTACCGGCTCCAAAACGTGGAAAGTGAATCCGGAAGTTGCAGGGCATTTTGGGGTAGGGCCCTGGGACGATGCCTCCACTTCCCCGGAATGGTGGTCCGCTGCTGTCAGGGAAAAAGTGAATTGTTGCAATTGCTTCTACACTGCAAGTTTTACGTTTACAAAAACATCAAACGGATATTCGCTCACGACCGATACACCAGATGGAGCGTTCACAAAAACAGGTGGCCTGGCCGGGGGACTTCCGGGAATACCTTCTTCAGGAGAGGAAGGCTGTTACAGCTATTCCGGAGGTTCCTCGACTTTTTCTTTTGTGCCGTCCGGCACAGGAGTTGATCCGTCGACACCTTCCACCAAAACCTCGATTTCGCTGGCTGGAAATGAAACTTTTATAGGTTACGGTGCGGTTTTAAAAGAATATGAAATCCTGACCATTACTCCCACGGAACTATACCTTCGGGTACAGGGAACCGAGACGGGGAATGCCTGGTACATACGTCTGATCTCAGAATAGAAGGAAACAAATGGATTGGAATTAGATGGTGATTGCACCGGATCCGACTAATAAATCACAAATAACTCATTTCTGAATATGGAAAATTACCGGGGCATTCTGTTGTGCACTATCATGATTATCGTGCTTTCGTGTGATATGAAAGGAGATAGCATTCCTCCGATTGTTCCCAATATTAAGGTGGAGGGGGCGTCGATAGAACAGGGAGGGCTTCCAGGTGTCATGCACTTTCGGGTGACGCTCGATCGGACTACGTCTGTGGAGGTATCAGTTGATTACTCCCTGGCTGATGGTAGTGCCAAAGCGGGTACAGACTATACAGATGCATCCGGGACAATTACCTTTGATCCGGGCCAGTCAGGGGTTGAAATATCAGTGGAAATAGCGGGCGACCCTGATCTGGTGAGATCCGGGAATCTGGAGTTTTCAATACTACTGACCAATCCCCGGCATGCAAATATAAATGTTCCTACAGCCACCGGAATCATCATCAGACAAAATGGAATAAACTACGTAACAGATACCAACGGTTACCGAACACCTGAATATTATGAGGGTTTTAGCCTGGTGTGGCAAGATGAGTTTGAAGGGGAGATCCTGGAGGAGAAGGACTGGAACTATGAAATTGGAAATGGGGCCTCAGGATGGGGAAACAATGAACTGGAATATTATACCAACAGCCCCAAAAATGTGTTTCTGTCCAATGGACATCTGATTATTGAAGCGCGTAAAGAAAGTGCAGGTGGGTTTGATTATACATCTGCGAGAATTACTACACAGAATAAAAAGCAATTTCAGTATGGGCGGGTGGATATCCGGGCTAAACTTCCTCTGGGCCAGGGAATCTGGCCAGCTTTGTGGATGCTGGGTAGTAATATTTCGGACATTGGCTGGCCGGGATGTGGTGAAATCGACATTTTGGAATTGCTGGGACATGAACCTGCAAAAGCCCATGCAGCGCTTCATTATGGAAGCAATTCACACGGATCCAAAACCGATTCGTATTCATTGGGAAACGGATCTTTTAATGATGCATTCCACGTATTTTCGTTAATCTGGAAAGAAGACTTTATTGAAATCCTGGTAGACGACCATGTCCAATTGGAAATCAATAAATCGGAAATAGGGGAGGACTATCCTTTCAACGCTCCATTCTTTTTAATCATGAATGTAGCGGTCGGTGGTAACTGGCCCGGTAGTCCAGATGCTACTACCCCATTTCCACAAAGGATGATCGTCGATTATGTCAGGGTGTTTCAATAGGTATGGGAATTGTCTGATGCCAAAACACGCTTAATCTGAATTTGTCGACCAATTGTCCATAATATTTTGTTCTGGTAGCAAATCGAGGTTTGGACCGAATATGGTAAAACTTATGAAATCATCATTTATATCCTTGTTCGTCATTTTTGCTTGTTTCTTCTGCGTATTTAGTTTTTCTCAATGTAAGAAGGGAGAATTAGGCCATGACCTGGATGATGATCCGGACACATCCGCCATGGTAACCGGGGATAAAATAGACTTTTATCTCACTAAAGGAGATCAATCCATATTGTTCGAGCAACAACCAGCGTCGGTGCATTTTATGGATATTGACAATGGGTATCCGGATATTTTAGTGGATACTTCGAAAAAGTTTCAGACGATCGATGGTTTTGGATTTAGCCTGACCGATGGCAGTGCTCAGTTGATCGCAGGTCTTCCGGAATCCCTGCAATTGGCATTACTCCAGAATTTATTTGGCAGTGGAGAGAAAGACATAGGAATCAGTTATCTCAGAATCAGCATCGGTGCATCGGATCTGAGTGAATCAGTCTATACCTACGACGATATGCCGGCCGGTGAAACAGACGTCAGTCTCACACAATTTGATTTGCGGAAGGATAAGAGCCAGGTCATTCCGATACTTCAAAAGATTCTGAACATCAACCCCAACTTGCAGATCATGGGATCTCCCTGGACGGCTCCCTTGTGGATGAAAGACAATAAAAATTCTGTGGGAGGCCGGTTGCTACCGGAATATTATGGAGTTTATGCAGAATACTTTGTAAAATACATCCAGGCTATGAAGACAGAAGGGATCCGAATCGATGCCATTACCCCACAAAATGAGCCCCTTCATGGTGGGAATAATCCCAGCATGGAGATGTCTGCAAAGGAACAGACTGATTTCATCAAAAATCATCTGGGTCCCGCGTTTGAAAATGCCGGAATCGATACCAAAATTATCATATACGATCATAACGCAGATCGACCGGATTATCCATTGACTGTTTTGGATGATGGCATTGCCAGAAAATACATTGATGGGGTTGCCTTTCATTTATACGGAGGTGATATCGGTGCTCTATCCGCCATCCATAGTGCCTATCCGGATAAAAACCTGTATTTCACCGAACAATACGTTTCTTCCAGCGGTGATTTTGCGGGAGATCTCAGATGGCATATGAAAAATGTAATTATCGGATCTGTACGAAACTGGAGTCGGATAGCACTGGAATGGAATCTGGCGAGTGACCCCGAATACTCCATCCATACTCCGGGTGGATGCACCGACTGCAAAGGTGGAGTGACTATCATTTCAGGTTTTACCAAAAACGTCGGATACTACATTGTGGCTCATGCTTCCAGGTTTGTAGTTCCTGGGTCGGTCCGTGTAGCCAGTAATGTTGCCGGCAATATTCACAATGCAGCATTTGTGAGACCTGATGGGCAAAAAGTCCTCATCGTCCTCAATGATGATGATAATCAGCAGACTTTTAATATAGGTTTCATGGGAAAGAAGGCTCGTGTTACCTTGGATGGTGGATCGGTGGGTACTTTTATTTGGTGAATCCAGAGAGAAATGATTGCTCCGATTTTATGTGAATTCATTCAATGAATTGAACAAATTCACGTAAATACCTTCTATAAGGTAGAGGGAGATTTTATAGTCTGACGTAAAAAAGATAACTGTGGATCAATGCTTTAAGTCCCGGTTACCATAAGATGACCAACTAAAAATTAAAATTGAGCCCCACCGTGATAAAACTGGATTCCTGTGAGAATTCAGGATCTGTGATGTTGTAGCTGAGACCCAACTGGGCCTGTAGTTTGATTTTTTCAAACCCTCCCCGGATCGTGAGAGCTGGTTCTGCCAGCCAATATGAATTGTTTTCGGTCAAAAAATCTACCTGATCCACCTGGTTAAAGATCAGATCGCCTTCGACGTTGTGGTAGATCACGTTGACGAGCCGGGTCGAAAACGCAGCAGAAAAATACCGGGATTTGAATCCAAAATTGGGTTGTACACCCCATCTGAAAATGGAAGCCGAAATATCGCCCACCGTAGGACTACCGGGTCCGGGTGATGCCTCCGGAAAATGATTTTCAAAACTTCCAAAACCCGCTAATCCATAAGCCTCAAGCACCCAATTGCCCGATAGTGGATGCAAATACCCCCCTCCCAATTCCAAAAATTTCCCGGATCCACCTTCTCCCGTCTCCAGGTCTTTGGGAATAAAGAGGCCTCCGTCAGCCAGTACGGCAAATTTTTCAGAAAAAGCATGCGCCATCTGGAACTCTACCTGGTCCGTATTCCCTGCCACGGTCGCATTGGTTTCGCCTGCCGAGGTCAATAGGGGTACGTTCAAGGAATTGGGCGAATAATAGATGGGGTTACAATTGGTCAATAACAGGCACGTGATACAGATGGCCAGAAGATATAAGATTCTACTATGCCTGGTATTTCTTATTAATTTTAATAAAATATCAAAAGAGTTGAATATCATATAGATATATATTTAAAAGACATCATCTGTGTGCGAAATTTTGATACACCCGATACTTTCTACCGGCTTTGAGCACAGCTCAAACATTGTAAAGGTCATGAAGAGAAAAACGTTCGAATTTCAGATTGAATTGCTATGGCATGAATTTTTGACTTCCCGGAAGAGTCAGGGTGTTTCGTTTTGCTTTTCGCTACGGCACATCATAAACCTTGTTATAACCATCAATTAGGTGTGAAACACATGACCAGAGTTTGCAAAACCTGGCCATGCAATCTCAATTTTCTCCTCAGTCCGCTTGTAGCACAGAAGTCGGACTTATCCCGAAAGTAATTCCGAGTATTTAATCCTACGTGGATATGTTGATTGAAACCATCCCATCCTACATCATCCCCCAGCTCCTGATTACTTTTGCTTGCCGATACGGGATTGGATTATGACGAACTGCGCGCATTGGAAGGAATAATGACGTGCGGCAAAGGCCTTGCACTCTTTCCTGGTTCTCAGTGCACCTAACTCTGGTAGATCAGGTGTAAGGGAATAATCTACTCACCAGTTCTGCTGCAATTGCCTTCCAGGACATTTCATTCGTCGTCCAAAACCGGATTAACTGACCCCAAACCAGGTTATTCGTCAACATTACGATTATCCAATAGTGGTACTTGCTTATATTCAACTAGAACAAATTAAAATATACCACTATGAAAAATTACGTAATTCTATTTGGAACCGTTTTGATTTTTTCCTTCGCATTCATAGCTTGTGAAAAAGAAAAATTGGATAATACCCCACCCTGGTACGATGGCTATAGATGGGGCGCGAAATACGACAATTCAATGGTGTTGAAATGGAATAATGCCATCAGTTTGGCCATTGACAATTTGACACCATCTCCGGCAGAATCCAGAGCTTACGCTATCGTCACTTTAGCCATGCACGACGCGTTGAACAATATTTTACCAAAATATGAAACTTATGCCCTGAATAATAATATCAGAGACAGAAAACTTTGGAATGCTGTTGAATTTACTGAAATTGCGAATGCAGCGGTTGCCATAGCTGCCTATGATGCACTGGTTGCGGTAGCACCCCACTGGAAGGCTCAGGCTGATTTACTCCTGGACCAGTTTTATGCTGAAATAGGATACGATTTTAAGGAAATTTCCGATCTGACAAATCAGGGGTTTAAGGTCGGCAAAGACGCAGCATCCGCGGTTTTAGCCAAACGGAAATTGGATATCACGCCTGTATTTACCACCTTCCCCCAGGGGGCTATCCCTGGTGAATACCAATCCACCATGCCATTTCTCCGGGCAAATTCTCCTGCCTGGCCAGAAAATGCTGTGTATGCACCCGATTGGGGTAAGAACGTACCATTTGGTATCAGTTCATCAAATCAATTTAGACCGTTGCTACCATATAAAGGACTCATGGATCCGAGATATGCTGCAGATTACGCCGAGGTCAAGCGGTTGGGATGCAATGAATGCCCCGGGCGTACAGAGGAACAATCTGAAATCGCGAGGTTTTTTATTGAAAATTCATCAAGTGCGATCAATCGTCTGGGTAGAGAATTGGCCGTCCTTAACGGTCTGGATGGGATGGAAACCGCCAGGCTTTTGGCGCTGAGCCATATGGTAGTGGCAGATGCCCATATCAGCGCTTTCGAGGCCAAATATTTTCACAAATTGTGGAGGCCCATCACTGCGATTGCATTGGGAGATCAGGATGATAATGACGATACCACAGGAGACCCCTTCTGGGAAATACCCAAAATTCCGGGTATAAGGCCTACTCCTCCGGTACCGGCTTATCCTTCTTCCCATGCTGCCAATGGAGGTGCCGCTGCGCAATTGTTCAAATTGTTTTTTGGCACGGATCAAATGGAGTTTACCGTCACCAGTCTGAGTCTCCCCAATGTGAGTAGAAGTTATGAAAGCTTTTCTCAGTTTGCGGAGGACAATTCATTGTCCAGGATATACGCCGGATACAATTTCCCGACGAGCGTCACAGAGGGAGAAAAGATCGGAAGACAAATAGCGCTATACGTTTTTTCTAGTAATTTAAGGGTATTACGTTAGTATACGGTATCAATACCCCTTAATCCTAACACTGTCTACTAATTTGTAAAGCTATTCATCTATCTGGGTGATACAACCCCGGGGATGGGACCGGATCAATAAGGTCCCGTGTTTCTGCGAAATAATCAATGCCTTTCAGGATGAAAAATACAAAGAAAAAATTAAAAGGCCAATCAAAAGTTGTAAAGCATTCATTTACAGGTAGTAATATCACAAGGTATTCAGGTTTAAATACCGTAGCAAAATACATGAATAAGCAAGGCATCATTAAATCAATCAGTATCCTGTTTCCAACCCATTGTCATAACGCTACTAAGTTCGGAGTGAACCAGGTATTGATTTCTATTATCATGGCTTCTTTTTGCGGGATAAACCGCCAGTAGTTCAAGACAACCATTAAATCCAAAATGTATGGAAACCCGATAAATTAGTACTACCCTCAACCGGCTTATCGGCCACCTGAAAATTGAAACCACCGAAGATGAAAAAAAATTCGACCAGCTAAAAAGGTCATTGTCAAGCTCTGTAATTGAAGAAAAAATCCGGCTGCGGCAAACCGAATTTTCGTTTGAAAAATCTGATTTATTCTCGGCTGAAACGATTGCCGATTTGAAAAAAAAGTCCATTAGCAGTATAGTAAACAACCGGCTAAAAGAAAAAGAGGAAACCAGATACAAGGTTTTCCGCAGGGAGGTCCCGGTTCGCGAACCGCTGCTACACGGTTCGGTTGCCGATTGGGCGGCAGGTTCCAATGTCGATCACAGTGTGGGGCCGTTTGTAAACGAAGACGGCCGCCAATTCTGGTACGATTTTTATCCCATCGAGAAGCTTATCTCTTTGTACATGCAGGGAATTACCGAGCCTGTGCTTCTGTTCAAGATAAAAGAGGGCGGTCCGGTGGTTGCAAACCGAAGGATTTCTAACCGAATGACTGCGAATCGAAATATCTCTATTATTACAAGACCTTCCAAAACCTACTCTCTTATAAAGGGCAGCATCTGGATAAATTCCAGGTTTTTGGCGCCCAATGCCCCGCAGGGAACCTTCACCGGGCTGACCATCAACAGCGGGAAAATTACGTTAAGTAATTCGCCGCAAACGATCAATAATAAACTAACAGTTC
>CALEIL010000026.1 GCA_937876435.1 uncultured Bacteroidota bacterium | reverse complement strand
TGCCGAATAGGTCCTGAATACGCGAGTCCAGCGCAACGGCGATCTTGTACAGACTCGAGATGGATGGGCTCGATTCGGCTCGCTCGATTTGGGACAGCAACGAGATACTCAGACCCGTGCGCCGACTCATCTGCTTGAGGGTCAGCTCCTTCTCTTTGCGCAGGGTTCGAATCGTGTCGCCTATGATCTTGTGAAGCTGCTCTTCGGGCGTGCGGGCCAAGCCCTTCTTGCGCATCACGCGAGCGAGGACTTCTCGGAACTCGTCCACATTGAACGGCTTCTTGAGATAGTCGACCGCGTCGAGCTTCATCGAGGCAATGGCTGAATCGAGATTGGGGTGGGCCGTGAAGATGACCACGGCAATGTCCTTGTCGATATTGCGGATCCGGCGCAGGACTTCGATACCGTCAAGCTTCGGCATTTGGATATCCATTAAAATGAAATCCGGTTTTTCTTCCTTGTACCTGACCACGGCTTCTCTACCATTATGTGCTTCTACTATACGAGAGTTAGGATACAATTCATTGATAAAGATCCTCGTAAGAGCCAGATTCACCTGGTTGTCTTCTGCTATCAAAATTTTGAAACTAAGGTCAGGTTCTTCATCCAATTCGTTTATGATTTGCACGGAGGGTTCCTGGTGAGAATTTTTTATGTTGGCCAAAACCTGGTACATTCGGTTCATCCGGATAGGTTTTACCAGTCTATCCCTGATATTCAGTTCATCGCACGCCAGCTTCAACTGTTCACTGTCAGAAGAGCTATACAATATGATATACGAGGGTTCTTTCTCCTGAGATGCCTGTAATTCCTTTATCTTCCGGATCGTTTCAATCCCATCCATGATAGGCATGTGGTAATCCATGATAATTACGTCAAATTCTGAATTTTCAGTAAGGATCAGGAGAGCTCTGAGCCCACTTTCCGCTTCTTCCACCTCAATGTTCCTGGCTTCCAGCATCCTCCTCAAGATCTTCCGATTATTGGAGTTGTCGTCTACGACAAGAACTTTCCGGATTCCTTCCAGTGCGATTTTCAAATCGTCCTTCTCCGTCTCAACGTCCAGGTCAAAGTAAAAATCACTGCCCTTTCCCACTTCACTCTCCACCTGCAGTTGGCTACCCGCCAAAGCCAGCAACTTATTGGATATGGTCAGGCCAAGACCCGTCCCTCCGTATTTCCTGGTGATACTTCCGTCCACTTGTGAAAAAGCTTTGAATATGTCTGAAATTTTATCTTTTTCGATGCCTATTCCTGTGTCCCTGATCCCAAATCGAATGCGCATGTTTCCGTTGCTATAATCTTCAAGCAGTCTCACGTATATTGTGATTTCTCCTTCCAGGGTGAATTTCATTGCATTGCCCAGGAGATTTACGAGTATCTGCTTGATGCGCATGGGATCCATCCACATATACTTTGGAATACCAGAGTCGATATCCAGCAACACTTCCAGACCTTTTTTCTCCATACCATACGACACGATATTTATTGCCTCGGATATGACTTCCTCTACTTCGATCTTGTCCAGGATCAGGCTGAGATTGTGGCTTTCCATTCTGGAAAAGTCAAGAATATCATTGATGATCCCGTACAAAGCCACCCCGGACTGGTTGATGATTTCCAGATACTGCCGCTGGGTTTCATCCAGATCTGTTTGTAAAGCCAATTCGGTAAAACCGATAATGCCGTTCAATGGAGTACGGATCTCGTGACTCATATTGGTGATAAACTCAGATTTTATATTGTGGGCCTGCTCGGCATCCTCCTTTGCCCGCTTCAACTCCCTGCCCATTTCCTTGCGTTTTGTGATGTCCACCATATTGGTGAGTACCTGCACGTGTCCAGTCGAGTCCTCATCGAGGACGCTTAGGAAATACCAAATCCGGGATCGTCCAGCTTTGTCGATCAAAGTCATCTCACCGGAGGCTTGTCCTTCTTTCTTGACTTCCTCCAGGTATGTTTTGACAAACGCATGATTATCGGGTACAATGAGATCGTACAAACTGGTTTGCTGCATCTCTTCGATTGTATACCCCGTGGCTTCCAGACCTGCGTTGTTCACCTCCATCATGTTTCCTTCCAAATCGTGAATACACAATACTCCCAGAATGTTATTGAATAAGTTTTTGAACTTTCGTTCACTTTCTTGCATCTTCTCTCTTATCCACTCGGAATCCGTCACATCCCGACCAGTGAAATAAAAGTATTGTCTTTGTTCATCCTGGATGATCGACCATTCAAACCATCTGATTCCGTTATCCTTGCTTCTTAATCGATTCGATAAATTACATACGGGGCGGCCCGATTCCAAAACGGCCATCGCTTCCCTTGTTTTCGCATGGTCATCGGGATGGATAAAATCAAAAAACTTGCCGGAGAAGAATTCCTTATTGGTAAACCCCAGGGTCCTGGTGAACATTGGATTTATTTTCACAAAGTTCCCATCCAGGCTTACGATTCCGATCAGGTCGAGTGACAGTTCAAATAAATCATAATATTTTTGAAGTCCTTCAGTACGGGAAATGCGAGCCACTTCTTCGTTGCTATTGTTGGATGCTTTGCTTTTCATAACTTTGATTCGATTAAAGAGCAGTAAAACTATAAATCACGTCGATGGTGTACCCAGTTTTCTCTTTATCCAGCAGACTTTGAGCTTTTTGTGGGGGTATCGTATATCGTATATCAATCTCCTGATCCAGCACGGGATTCCCATTGGAAATAATCTTTTGAGGGATGGTACTCAAAGGTAGGTTATCGGGATTCTGACCGAGTCCCACATGCAAAGTGCTTGAGGCCACGTCGCTTTGAATTCCTGATTTGGCAAAGTAACTGGTACTGGATTTTACGTACAATTCAAAATCCTCGTTATTCGACAATCGCAAATGCCCGGGGATCACTTTTGATTGACCCTGAGTGTAGTGCGCTGGCGAATTGAAACTAAAATTGACCGTTTGACCACTGGATCCGATACTGATTTCCGAAAGGGCTGGCACCACGATGCTCACGTCGGTGGTTTGCATGTTCGACGCGGAATTATCCAGGCTTCTGGCGTCCCTGATCAATTGGAAAGTGTATGTTCCCGCCTCAAAAAAATGATTTTTGAAATCATTGGCTGAAATGGACAGTTCCTGGGTAAAGTTGGTTCTGTTGCCTACCTGAATTTCGAATGGAGAAATCGTAAAATCTTGCCAGTTTGCAGACAAAGCGCTGGTTGTTAAGTGGGAATTGGTACTACCCAACCGTATCAGCGATATATTTCTGGTCCCTTGCACATTCTTGGAAGACGTGAATTGGATGTTGGGCGATGCAGCCCTGGCACGAAGGTCAAAATCAACCGTGTGGCCCAGCTCAGCACCCCCTATGTCTCCTAATATGTGCTCGGATGCTGACCGATATTGATTTAATGAAGTAATCTCAAAAAAAATTGAAGCTTCTCCCGATAACCACGCAATGGATGCAGGAATTGAGAGGATCATATTAAAAGAGGCAGGGCTAAAAATAATATTGGATTCAAGAATAGAGCTCGGGGTACCGTAGTTTTGGACAACAGGCAATGTATAGTTCCCTGCATGGAAAGCGTAGTTGATAAAATTACTGGCTGCTATTCTAAATTTAAATGCCACATTCCCAGGCGAATAGTCCGAACCAATGCCTATCGAAAGTAGACTCAGATTAAACCAGGTCTGTTCACCCGAACCAAAGGTATTATAACCTGGAATTGAGCCACCCTGGATGTTTGTACTTCCACCGATAGTGCTTAATTGCCATTGTAATACGTTCGTAGGAAGGGTTTTCTCAGTATCTATTCTAAAAGAACTCTGAGTACTTGAAAAATTTGGACTTTCTGCTAACAATGCAATACCAAGTAACCCTAAAAGTTTTCTCCATTGATCATACCCATTGGTATTTAACACATTTTCTATGGTATTATATTCCGAACGACTAAATATATTACTGGCCGGTAAGGAGATATACACATCTTGAGCAATGATGGCTCCTGGAGAGGCCATCAGGATGACAAATCCGACAATTATTCCGGCCAATACTTTCATACGTCAGTTATTAAAACGTTTTTACCTTAATTGTTGTATTCTTCTTCTTGTACTCAAAAACCAGGAATTCCGGATCAACATCTTCGTCCAGGATGATGGTTTGAACCGGATTAATAAAGCTGAACTGATCATTTTCAATGTAAATTTCATAGGTGCCATATTGCAGATAAAATTCAAATTCATAGTCGCGGTTGACCATGGTTTTAAGTACCTCACCATCGTCGGTTCTGGCATACACCACCACTCCCCGTACATCGGTATCTAAATCATCGTAGGGTTGCCGTACTTCCGATAACTTGCCGGAAACTCGAACGTTTTCGCTGATGCCCAATTCCATTTTTATATTTTGATTGACCAACAAAGGTTCCATTGTTTTATGAGACCCCGTTCGTTCCTGAATGGTAACCGTATAACTGCCTTTGGGAACATTCTGAAAGGTGACCTTGCCGTTCTCATCGGTAATGGCTACATGTTCATTGAGTTTGACCACTTCATTGCCAAGAACTTCTTCGTCTTTATCCAGCCTGGTATTGAAATTAGCATCCGCAAACACTACAAAGCTTACCCTGTAATTACCAGGGCTGGTACCTACAGCGAAGTATTTCTTCACGCCAAATCGGACCTGGTAATTACTCCCGCGGAAACCTTCTGACACAATCGCTCTGTATTCGGAAATATTAAAATACCCGGTTGCTGACCAGAATGGCGAAATTTTGTATTCCAAGTTGACCATTCCATTGTTGTTGATGCTTTGGTAAAGTTCGGAGTAGGTTATCCCTACCGATGCCGCTCCGGAAATTGCCTTATTCCACAATTGGAAATCATATCCGGTATACAAATGGTAATTGACAAAATTTTGATCGTCCAGGTAATATGAATTCAAATCTATCACATTATTGGGATTCCATTGGGCTGAACCATTGACTGTTAATCTTCCCAACCGATACGACATATTCACGCGACCTCCGTGAAACCAATCCCTTTCATTATCCTTCCTGGCGTATGAATATTCAGTTGCCAGTGTGAAACCATGATTCCCAAATGAAGTCCCGGTATGTGCGTGGAGTCGATATGCCAGGAGCTCGTGACTATTGTCATTAAAGGTACTTTTTTGGTTTAGTACCTGGGGTGAAAACACAAAATTCCAATCCTGTGCTGAAAATTGAAAACCCGATTTGAGCGCTTGGGTACTATAAAAATAATTGGGTCGGACATATTCCGGCTGGCTTTGGAAATTCAGGTATTCGGGTTGGATCTGGGAGTTCTGGTACTGAAGGAATACCCTTTTATGACCTCGAAGTTCACGATTAATTCTTTGGCTTATGTCAAATGACCCTCGGCTCAAACCGGCATAACTTCGAGTAGCATACGAATTAAGAGATTGAAAATTCCAGGCTCCCCTATTCATCTCATAGTTCATCCCTATCGTTGCACCCAGATTCTGGCCGTTATCTATCAAGCCTTTTTCATGGCTGATTCCAGCTTCTATTCCAAAATTTTGTTGTTGGCGAATGGAAATAGATGACAGAAAATTTGCCACATGGGAATTAATCGAAAGCCGCGGGTCGTGGTCAAAAATATAAGAAACCTTACCCTTGAAAGAATTAGGTTTCTCAAATTTATATTTAGCGCCCACCATTTTGGCTCCTTTGTTCTGAGGGAAATAAGTACCATACAGGTTATAATTGTTTTCAAGAGCAAGCATCTCAAGTTCCTGATTTGAGTTGAATTTAGTGGATAGCTTTCCTCCACGGCCGGATATAGAATAATCATAGTCACTTCCGTATATATTGCCCAGTCTCAAATTAGTTGTTTCATGTTCCAGCTCAAGCCATGTATCATATAGGTTGTACAATCCTTCCTGAAGATAAGTATCGGCCTGGAGGTTGAAGCGTGTAATCAAGTTTTCTACTATAGCGAATTCGGTATTACCTCTGAACTGCAAATAGTTTAAACCTGTGCTGTGCTGGCTATAATTCATCTCTAAAAAATTGCCAGTACGGCCGAAGTTTGGATACCTGGAAACTTGTCGGTTATGGGACAATTCAGTGACGTAAATTTTGGTATTTCCCACTTTTTCATCATCCTCCAAATCCAAGGCAGTGACTTCTATCTGGTATTCGGGGAACTGGGTTTGATATCTGCGAATTGAAACCTTTATTTCGATCATTTGTCGTTCCAATCCACCCAGAATAATAGTTTGTTGTTTTGGAGAAATTTCTAGGCCATCAGGGATGGATTGAAATTCCAATCTGATATTTCGGGGTGTGTAACTTCTGTTTTCTACGAGGATGGGAATGACAGATTCGGGGACGCCGGGTTGGAGGAAATTTTCACGGGAAAACGGAGAAATCACAACATGCTTGTCATCAGCGCACGAAACAATAAATGAAATATTTTGATTTGTGGTCACCTTAGAAGTGTTCCAGAAAACGGTGAATTGAATCGAATCAGATACCGTTCTCAGGAAATCCAGATTGGCAATAAATTTTACGGGGAGGCGTCTTTTCTCTCCCGGACTCAGGATAATCTCAGTCCGCGGATAAAAAATTAACCCGGGGTATTTCTCTTTTGGCTCCATTCCCTGAAATGAAATGTTTTCAGAACCGGTATTCTCGAGCATCAAAATATTTGTAAAGGTGGACCCCATTTCGACCGATACGGTGTCTGACTCGAAAAAAGCATGCATGTCATTGCTGGCGCCTTGAGCAGTAACATTCGTGGTATACAGGCTCAAGACGAACAATGCAATTGGCCATACCACAAAGTAGGTTCTTATGTTGCGTCTTGTTGCCACTACGATATTAA
The DNA here is from genome assembly GCA_937876435.1 of uncultured Bacteroidota bacterium. GTDB lineage: Bacteria > Bacteroidota > Bacteroidia > Chitinophagales > Saprospiraceae > Membranihabitans. The sequence goes on along the minus strand of CALEIL010000026.1, from coordinate 2,077 downwards.
AAGTTAAAGGTTTTCTCCCCGACTCGCAAGTCGTTGCCACCCGCGATTTTGATGATAGTCACTCCCAGAAAATTACCTGAAATGTTTTGAGGTATATCAAACTGGACGACTTGTTCTGCTTCGGGGAACATCGAAATGGTTTGGGGTTTCAATTTCATTTCATCACCAGAATCGGTGTTTGTCAATTCAAATTCTACGATGGCATCGGTAATGGTGTTTCCATCATTGAAAATATTGACGGCTATCTTTCTGTTTTGATCTCCAATAAAAACTTCTTCAATATTTATGATCTCCAGGCTCGCACGTGTGTTGGCTGGGGGGGTATAATAGACGTGAAGGCCAAACTCAAATAACGTAACAATCCCAATTCCAGAGCTGGCGGCTGCGCGATCTGACTGTTGTGGTAATTGGGTAAAGAAAAGCATACTATTCGTCACAGTAAATGGGGAAGCATTCTCAGGAATTTGCATAGTGACCTGGACCTCCGACATGCCATTTGCTGGAATGCTAATTGTGTTCTGATCCGTATACACCCACGAGGCATTGGAATTATTTCGGGAACCCGGTTCGGTGTAAATCTTATTCCCGATCAAATTCCGCTCCCAATCTTTGTAGCTTACACTTAATGTGTATTCTTTATCGCTGCGGTTCTCCAGTCGTACGGTCTGGGTAATGGTCTCACCCGGATTTCCTGTAAAGAACAACCTGGTTGGTGACATCGAAAGCCCCTGACCTGTCATATCGATTACCAGAGACAACATCAGTGAGAAACAGATCAAGATAGTTCGCATTATAGCATCGAGTTTAAACAAAAGATTCCCATAATATACGTATTCACGTCACTATGGGAACCTTTTGGGATTAAAGTTTCTACAAATTACTGTGCAGTGGCCGTATATGTAACGGTTTGAGTATAAGTTCCTTCTGGTTTACCTAAAATATCAGAAGAGGATGCCTTAGCAGCTGGGATAAAATAATCCAGTTCCAACACCAATTCACTTCCCAAATCAGCTCCAGATATCAAGGTTTGGTCCGTAGTGGTCAAAACCACGTCTGAAGGTGTACCGTTCATAGTAGTGGTCCCTGAAGTAATGGGCTTAATGGTCAATACACTAACGGGTATGCTATTGGAATTGAATTCAAAATTCTCCCCATTCGCTTTTACGTCTATATCAAATGTATTGGTAGAGGTTACGACCAAACTGGTGGGGACATTCACGGTCTGATCGCTGTTGTAATCTTCTGCCGTGCTATAATCGAAGTTTACGACACCACCTGCTGCGGCACTGGAGGTCTGATCTATCGAGATAACGTCAGCCAGGGTGATGTTGACGGTGGTGGTGGCTGTGTTGCTTTGAGCCGAAATCTTGTTGGATCCCAATCCGATTGCAACGAGTGCTAAGGCGACAATAATAATTTGCTTTTTCATGATTCTAATTTTTTATTTTTTTGTGATTAATGTCAATACTCTTTGTTTGACGAATCAAAGGTAAGACGGGGCTTTCCATAGGATTGTAGTGTAATCTGCATGTTGATGTAGTGAAAAAACTACACGGTGAGTTGGGGTGGAAAAATCTCAGCCTCCCTTTCTTCAGGAGGTAAACTTTAGCTCGGTTTATTGTCATCTCGGCTTCAGATGCCCCGCTCCTCAACCTCCGCAGGCCTCCCTGTCTGCAGTCGGGAGGTAAACTTTCGAGTCCGAGATTTCCATATGGAACCCCGACCAGATGAACTGAGCGAGAATGTTTGATGGGCCGCTGAGCGGCCCATGAGTTTGTCGGCTACGCCGGTTTATGCGATTTGCGCGTTTGGTTGATGCCCATTCCTTCCACCTCCGCAGACCTCCCTGCCTGCAGTCAGGAGATAAACTTCCGAGTCCGAGATTTCCATATGGAACTCCGATGGCCATCGGGATCGGCTATACCTACCCGGCGGTACCTGCCTGTCACTACCGCCAGAGGCAGGATGACAGGCAGGCCACTGTCGTCATGCCTTGATCTGTCAAAAAATATATTGAAAAACATTGATAGGTACTTAAATTTCCGCACACTATAGTTCGGTGAATAAGTAACAATAA
>CALEIL010000025.1 GCA_937876435.1 uncultured Bacteroidota bacterium | reverse complement strand
AAGGAGGGCTTGGGTTCTCTTTTTTCAACAGGAACAACTTCCTCAATTTCCTGATAGGCCATTACTTCCTCCACCAAGACGGGCGCTGATTCTTCTATCACAACGGGTGGGACTAAAAATTCGGGAACTTCTTCTTCTGGTGAAATAGGTTCGACCGCTGGTTTTGGTTCTTCTTTCCAGGCCTCCTCAATCTGCTCCTTCCAGGAAGGACCGGGTTTCTCTGAAGTCTTTAAATCATTTTTCAATTCGTCGATTTGAGATATCAGACCGGAGATCCGTTTTTCAAGACTGCTTTTTCCACTAACTATTATGAAAAGGATGACGATAAGAAGCAAAAAGTTTAGTAATTCCATCGCCCGAAGATATCTTAAAATAAATTATATTTACCTTTAAATTTCTTTAAAAAATTACCTGGATTGAAGAAATATTTATAGTTTAAAGATTTTATGGAGCACACAACTTTTATAAAAATTGGCTAATGCTTTGGAGAGGTTCAACTTGCTTGCGTTTTTCCATGGTTTTTTCTTCGCATGGCGTAAAAATGTCACAACACTGATTTTGGAGCAATAGCCGAAAATTGCTTCACACTTAAGGAGAGGACTTTCATGAAGCATAGCAAGTATGAAGTTTTTGAAGACCGCATAGAATTTAGTTTCTATGAGTTTTACTTTAGTTCGCTTCACAAATCTCCGATTTTAGTCAAGCATTCGATTTTAAATCGGAGCAGAAAACAGTAAAAATCAGGAAAAGAACCACCGACTTATTGTGCAGTTCATCGAGTTGGTAACAGTTCTCCCAATTTATGATTCAATTATGACATATGGAAAAGAAAAAGCCAGATTAAGAAAAGCGGGCACAATGATTAGTGACTTGGACTTATTTATTGGATGCACCGCAATCGAAAATGATTTGATCATGGTGACCGAAAATAAAAGTGAGTTTGAAAGAATCTTTGGGATAAAACTTGAAAATTGGGTGGAAAGAAAAAATCAAATAACGTCCGGTCCGGGTTTTGATTCGGCCAAATGGGAAAAATTCAACGAAATCCGGCGATCCATGATTTATCAATTGCATCACCACGGGCAGGGTTTGCTGATGGGATCAGACGCCCCACAGGTTTTCAACGTACCGGGTTTTTCGATCCATCACGAAATGCAGTATATGCTGGAAGCAGGTCTCACTCCCCTGGAGATTCTCCAGACCGGAACGATCAATCCGGCTATATTTCACGACAGAGAAGGAGATTTTGGAGAAATCATCGAAGGGTCCAGTGCGGATTTCATCCTTTCGGAAGGGAATCCCCTGGAGGATCTCAAAAATCTTCAGCACCCGGACGGCGTGATGGTTCGGGGACAATGGCTGGACAGGGAAGAGATCGATCAAAAACTGGCAGACCTGGCAGAAAGGAACAAAGTTCGGTGAAGACCACCTCTCATGAATCAAATTTCCGACTCCTGACGACCCTGGCTCTTCTTAATAGGACAGCTAATACCTCAGACTACTTCCTTTGCGGTGGGGGGCGGGATATTTACCCGGGAGAGGAAGAAACAGCCTTCAGAGAATTCGCAAAGGGGATATAAGTACTTGTCACGATTAAAATTAAACGTCTGAAAAACCTCAAAATTTCAAAAATGGGAGACCTCGAGCATATCATCAATGACCTGTCAACAATAGAAAGGGAAAGTAAACTTCTCGAAGCGAGCCCTTTGGAGAGAGCAGACCTATTGGAACAAACGCAGGAATTTACAGAAGATTTTCTGACCAGGCTCCCGGAATCGGAGGCCTACTCAGATGACGGCTATGAACGGACAGAGGAAGATGATTTTTTCAACATCGACGGGACAAAATCCAGTTTGGATGTCATTTTACCCTTTATCAAAGACCGGGTAAATCACGCCGGTTTCAACAGTGCTTCCGGGGGCTATATGGGTTATATTCCCGGGGGTGGGATTTTTGAATCCGCCCTGGGAGACTATATGGCTGCTATCACCAATGTATACGCTGGTATATTTCACGCCAGTCCGGGGGCCGTACGGATGGAGAACGCACTGATCCGGTGGGCAGGTCAGCTCGTGGGGTATGAATCCAACTTTGGCGGAAATCTCACCTCAGGTGGTAGCCTCGCCAACCTGATCGCGATTTCTGCCGCACGGACCACGCATCAGATCAAGGGAAGGGACCTGGAGAAGGCTGTAATCTATACCACCCGGCACACCCATCACAGCAACCAAAAGGCCATAAAGATATGCGGCATGGAAGAATGCCCGATCCATTATATCGACCTCGACGAAAATTACCGGATGGACACGGCTCACCTGGAAGACCGGGTCTTTCGGGATCAGGAGGCGGGATTGCGTCCTTTCCTGGTGGTCGGGAATGCAGGGTCCACCAATCTGGGTGCTATAGATCCGCTCGAGGAGATTAGCCGGATCGCCAGGCAATACGATATGTGGTTTCATATCGACGGAGCCTACGGAGGGTTTTTCCTGATGACCGAATACGGAAAATCGAGATTTAAAGGTATCGAACTGGCCGACTCGGTGATTCTGGATCCCCATAAAGGTCTGTTTTTACCATACGGAACTGGCATGGTTTTGGTCAGGGACGTCCGCCATCTTCTGGCAGCCAATAGTTTTGAAGCCCACTATATGCAGGATGCGCGCGAACACCAGGAAGAATACTCTCCAGCAGAACTGTCTCCGGAACTCAGCCGGCATTTCAGGGGTCTGCGAATGTGGCTTCCTCTCAAGCTCCATGGGCTGGAAGCGTTCCGGAAAAATCTGGAAGAAAAGATCTTACTGGCCCGGTATTTCTATTATAGAATAAGAGAGATGGGATTTGACACGGGGCCATTTCCGGATTTGTCCATCGTGGGATTCAGGTATGTACCTGAAGGATTGGATCCGGAACAAGTGAACGAATGGAATTTGAACCTGGTCAAGCACATTCATCAGGATGGCCGGGTATTTATTTCGAGTACTTATATCAAGGATATATTTGTGATAAGATGCGCCATCTTGTCCTTTCGCACGCATCGGGAACAGGTGGATCTACTGTTGAAAATTATCGGGGATTATAAACTAAAAACCATGGACAGTCAACCTGCCCATGGTTCATAGATTAACTAAACCTTAGTCGTTGGTAATCTAATTCATGGTAATTATAAAATGGACGTTTTGCTGAACGCGGAATATTATATCTTTACAAATTGCCCGGCTTTGTCCCCAATTTTCAACACGTAGGTACCAGCTTTCAACCTCGATATCTGGATTATATTGCCCCGGTAAACACCTATCATCGCAAATTTTCCTGTCATCGTATAAATTCTGTAAACGGATCCCAAAGCTACACCACTGAGTCTGATATACGTTTTGGCAGGGTTTGGTGATATCACCAGTTTGTTGGGATCCACTTCCGGTTTAGGTTCCTGCACGGGTGCAGGTGGTGGGGTATTAGTGACCTCTGGTTCCGGATTGCTATTGGCTTCGGTCCCGGGTTCTGGTTCTTCATCTTCCTGTGGTCTACAATCGCCCACATTAAATTCAGAAAGTTCGGAGCCAAAAAACACGCCCGTTTTGGTGTTTGCTTTCACAAATATCCTGGCCTCCTCTCCACTGGTCTTAAATACCGATGCATACTTATTATCTGATCGCGGAGCAGCCGTAGCGACTTTGGTGAAAGACTTGCCATCGATGCTCTGGTATACTTCAAAATTTGAAACGAGATTGTAATTTGAAGAGGTCCATGTCACTCTCAGTGATGAACAATCGCTCTCTCCTGCAACTTTCAGATTTTGCAGAGCCACAGCCTCAGGGGCCGGGCAGCTTTTAGCTTTCTGGTCTTTATCCCATGAACACCCTGAAGTTCTTACTCTCTTCGCGTAATCCCACGTCATGAACCATGCATCGTAGGTTCTTCCGGCACCAAAACTGTATTTTCCTTTCTGGTATCCAAATCCCATCCGCCAGTTGTCGTCGTAGGTGCATTTGAGAAAATTTTCCCGGTGACCGTTTCTACAACAATCCAGGTCATCGTACATCATTCCGAAAATGGCCCACTCGATGGCTCCCTCGATCGTCTGGGAGGTATTGATAGCAATATTCTCCGAATATCCGTTGAGGCAACTTCCCCAGTTTCCCACCTGCTCTTCCAACCTCGATTTGGGTGAACCCGTACAGGACGACTGGTGCGTAAACTGATTGCAGGAGATCATCTTACAGCTATGATTCTGAGCAGCGTTGGTCACGCTGATATCCAATGGGATATCGACCACTTTTATATCGTATGCTCCTGAGTACGCTTTTCGGAGCGCGGTGATAATTTTGTGTACATAATCCACCGGACTGGTATAATATTCCGGGTGGACATAATCAGAAATTTTGGAGTTTTTGAATTGAGTTCTTTCCCTTCCGATGGCAGCGTTCACGTTGGCTTCAAATGATTTGTTGAAATCATAGGCTACGTCTTTGGTCGGATTGGGGACGCATATACTGCGTGTTTCGATTCGATGGTCGAGATCCTGATGGACACCAGGTCCGAAAAGTTGTATTTCCTGTCCCTGGCCTTTTGGGGTAAAGATTCCTATTGACACAAGGATCAACAGGAGGGTTTTGAGCTTTTTCATAAAAATATCGGTTTTCTTAATGTCTTGTTAATTCAAATCTACTTAAAGGAACTATCATCCTCCTATTTTATTGAACACAAAAGTGTTAAATTCTAAAAATTAACATATATACTAAATAAATTGTCTGTTAAATTTTTAGCCTCCTGCCTTTTTTACGTCGGCATATCCCGCATCGTGGAGAAGTGCGATCACTTTTTCCCGGTGGTCTCCCTGGATCAATATTTCGCCATCCTTGACGGATCCACCCGTTCCGCATTTTTTCTTAAGAGTCTTCCCAAGTTCTTCCAAATCGGAGACGGCTCCCACAAAACCCTGAATTCGAGTAATTTCCTTATTCCCTTTGATGCGATCCAACCATACCCTGAGCCGTTGGCTGCCTGGTTCTGGAGTCGTTTCCGGTTCGTCATCGAAAAAACGATTTACGAATTCCGGATCAGTGGAATAAATAGTTCTCTTCTTCTTACTGGACATTTGGCCAATTGAATTGGAATAGAGGATTTTTTCAGTGCGTAAAGAAATTACTTTGATCTGAATACACCAAATTATTGAACCATTTTAAATTACCGATTTTAAAAAAATTTCAATCATACCGCTTCGAAATTTTCACCATTTTGAATAATGGCGCAGCAATCGAGACATTTTAACTTCAAACACGCTACATTAATATAATTTTTTTATAATTTGATCTTTCACAGGAAAGTTTGGATTCAATTTGACATATCACAATAAAAATTAATATAAAATTGATAGCCCGAAAAATTTTCATGGTCCGCCCCGCCCATTTTGGTTACAATCCGGAAACCGCCCAAAACAATGCCTTTCAACATGAGCCAGCGGGTGAAACCGGGAACCTCCAGGGTCCGATCCTCCGTGAATTTGACAATTTCGTGGAGCTATTGCGCAGCCATTCGATCGCGGTAGATGTACTCGGGGATGATCCTTTGCAAAAACGATTCGACGCTATTTTTCCCAATAATTGGTTTAGTACCCACCCGGGTCACATGCTGGTTACCTATCCGATGTTTTCGCCGATCAGACGAAAGGAACGCGATCCGGCCCACATCGCTCACATCCTATCCGGCTATCACGTCAATGTACATATTTCCCTGGAACATTTCGAATCAGAGGATTTCTTCCTGGAAGGGACCGGAAGTCTGATCATTGACCATGAATATGGAATAGCATACGGCAACCGCAGCGCCCGGACGCACGAAATCCCGTTCAATCAGTTTTGCCAGCTAATGAGGCTAACCCCTGTCCTGTTTGACGCAGCAGATGAACAGGGAATTCCGGTCTATCACACCAATGTAGTCATGGGGATTGGGAAAGGATACGTCCTGATCAACAAATCTGCGGTGGCCAAGGATGACTGGCCACGACTGGCGTTTTACTTCAGGCATACCGACAAGGAAATTATCGAAATAAGCCACTCCCAAATGACGGGTTTTCTGGGTAACACAGGCTATCTGCACAATGTGGATGATCGACCCTATATCGTCATGTCAGAGACCGCATTCCAAACCCTGGAGAACGATCAGAAGCAAAAATTATCCACGTTCGGCCGCATCATTCACAGCGACCTTCGCACGATCGAGAGGATCGGAGGAGGCAGCGCCAAATGCATGATAGCTGAAAATTATCTGAATACCAGAATAGCTACCCCCTGAAATTTTGGTGTACCGCAATCGAAATGCCCGCTCCCCTTCCGGATTCGGACTGCGTGCCTTTCACCAACATTTTCAGATATTATTGTCCCTGTTCCAGATCGTGAAAAACGAGTATATTTGAACAGGCTTTTCGGTCTGAAGCAGGTGAAGGCATTTTGAAAATTAAACTTTCCGGAACATGATTAAGATACCTGAAGATTTTAAAATCGGATTGTCCCTTTCGGGAGGGGCCGCCTATGGAATTGCCCATATCGGGGTACTAAAAGCCCTGCGAGAATTTGGAATCGAGCCTGACTACCTTTACGGTACAAGCGCCGGAGCCGTGGCAGCGGTCCTGTACGCTTCGGGGGCGAGTATCCGGGACATGAAAAAATTTGTAGAAGGCATAGATTTTCTGAGCGTACGAAAATTCAGATTTTCCCCTGTTGGATTGCTACCACTGACCTATCTTCATAAACGCGTGGCGGAATTTGTACCATTCGAAAATCTGGAGGATTTACCCCGGAAAACGATGATCGGTGTCACCAACCTGGAAACCGGATTTCACGAATCACTGGAAACTGGACCCATTAGCAGTGCCGTATCTGCCTCCTGTGGTGTCCCGGTCGTTTTTAGTCCGACAGAACACAACGGCAACATTTACGTCGATGGTGGCGTGTCCAATAATATGCCGGCGCTGCCTCTGCACAAATATTGTGATTTCATTATGGGTTGTGATGTGGTAGAAGCCGCCCCACTCGATCGAAAATACTTCAAGGATTTTAGAAAAATATTTGAACGTACGTTGACCATTTCTCTTACAAATCGTACGACATTCAATTACATGGATTGCGATTTCGTCATCCGCCCACAGGGATTGTCACGATTTGGCAAATTTGACATTAGCCAATTACCCCAAATGTTCCCTATTGGCTACAATCAGACTTTGATCGATCTTCCCGATATCCTGGATGGGATCCAGCAGAAAATCAAAGAAAAAATGGAACTGAATAAAATGGCCAAATTGAGGGATGGGTCAATTGAGCAAAACTGAAAATGCCCGGCCGTCCTCCAGATCTACCTGGATATCCTGCTTCAGGGTGGTGGCCAGCGATATGCCGACATAGTCTACGTTGATGGGAAACAACTTATGCGTCCTGTCCACCAATACGGCAGCTTCCAGTTTGCCCGGTAGGATATCCATCAGGGGTTTGGTAGCATAAAACAATGTCCGGCCACTGTTGGCCACATCGTCCACCAGTACTATCGTTTGCCCGATCAGACTGGCCGGGGCCACCGATAGGGTCACATCCTGCTCGAGTGGATGGGCTGCATTGACCCTGACATTGATCAATTTAATTTCAAAATCACCTACGGATTGCATTTCTTTTTGGATCAGTTTAGCAAAACGGAATCCGTTATTGTTGATGCCCATCAGGTAGATCACCTTTTGGTCAAAATTGTGCTCCAAAATCTCAATCGCCAGACGCTTTATTTTTTGCTTTACTTGTTTGTGTGAAATGATTTCCATGATTATACTCGTGTTTACATGCCTGGAATTGGGGCTAAATTATTCAAAATTTCGGTCACTTTCCTGTTTATTTGATATAACTTGACCTAATTTTACATGATAGCACGGGCGTCCACCGAAGAGATAATCGTACCATCCGATTGAATTTTCGGAATAAGCAACGTCTATTCACCAAGCATCGCGAAAAGACCTGAATAAGACCAAACATGGATATAGGACAAATCATTTTTATATTCCTGCTCATTATAGTGGTGTACATCTCGGTCAAACTCTACGGACGGATATGGCGGAATATTCAACTGGGACAAAAAGAAAGTCTGAAAGACCAGCCAAAGAAAAGACTCCGAAATATGCTGCTCGTCGCGTTTGGCCAACAGAAAATGTTCAAGCGTTGGATTCCTGCGGTATTTCATTTGTTTATTTATGTGGCGTTCCTACTTACCCAGATCGAATTGATCGAGATCATATTGGACGGTTTGAGCGGCCGGCACAGGGTTTTTGCTACCTCTCTGGGTGGTTTTTACACCTTTGTGATCGGATTTATTGAAATACTGTCCCTACTTGCCCTGGTCGCCACCATCATATTTATCTTCAGACGGGTTGTTCTGAAAACACCCAGATTTCAGCATTCAGAAATGAAGGGGTGGCCCAGGCGGGATGCCCTGATCATTTTGTCGCTCGAATTTCTGTTGATCCTGGCCATTTTCACCATGAATAGTGCGGACATGGTCTTACAGGGCCGCGCGGAACCTCACTACCCCGATACCGGTCAATTTCCAATATCGGGCTGGTTGGGACCGGCTTTATGGAGCGATCTGAGCACGGGAACCTTGATCATCCTGGAGCGATCTGGATGGTGGCTGCACATTCTGGTCGTCTTTGGATTTTTGATTTATCTGCCCATTTCCAAGCACCTGCACATCATGTTGGCTTTCCCCAACACCTATTTTGCCCGACTGACACCCCGCGGTCAGATGCGAAATATGCCCGAAATAATGAACGAAGTAAAATCGATGCTGGGGTTCACAGAGGAAGATCCCAACGCTGATCCCGGGGGGGATTTACCTGAATTTGGAGCTGGTGACGTGATGGCCCTGAGTTGGAAAAACATCCTGGATGCGTATACCTGCACGGAATGCGG
>CALEIL010000024.1 GCA_937876435.1 uncultured Bacteroidota bacterium | reverse complement strand
TGGCAAATTGGCTGAACAGACTTACATTTTCGATCAGGATGGAAAACATGATCAGGGAAAGCGTGTATGCTTTTTTGTCCTGAGATTTGGCGGCAGACAGGGCTGCGGATAAATAGTCTATTCGTTCCCGGATAACGGGCACTTCGATGAGTTTAATAAATTCGTTGTTGTACCCCATGACTTCGACCAGTCTGGAGTAAGCTTCGGAATGCCGAAATTCGCATTCTGCGAAGGTGGCTCCCAACCCGTTCATTTCCGGTTTTGGTAAATGGTGATACAGATCTCCCCAAAATGATTTGACAGCTACCTCGATCTGAGCGATAGCGAGTAGACTGTTTTTGATGGCGTTTTGTTCGGCCAGGGAGAGATGCGAATGAAAATCCTGGACATCCGCGGTAAAATCAACCTCGGAATGGACCCAAAATGATTTATTGATAGCTTCTGTGAATCGGTATATTTCGGGGTATTCGAAGGGTTTGTACTGTAATCGCTTGTCAAAAATTCCCATGTGTGTCTATTTTTTAAAATGATCAATTTTGAAATAAAAATCGGAATGGGCAAAACGCAAAGTTTTCATGGGTTACCCAAATTATGTGTAAACGTATGATAATGAATGCGATATATTAAACCGGCTTGAAATAGGTGTCGCTGGATATGGAATGACTATCATCTAACACCGCCTCAAACATAAGTTGATATTAGGTTTTTTTGTAATAAAATATTCCACACCCTGTGGAAAAAAGTTTTTGCAATGTTGGCAACAGAATAAAAAAATGGATTTACAGTTCTGACTGCTTTTTATGTAAGCGACTTAGTCTTAACCAAAATTTAACATTGGGTGTTGTTGGAATTCAACTTCGCATAATTTCAAAATTGGCCTGGCGATAGAGCTTGTACAAAAAGTTACCCCATGACTTATTTGGGATTTGAAGAAAGATATGGGTTTCGTTTTACAATGAATGGAGAAAGTGCGGCATATATGCCATCCATTCAAAAGGTAAATTTAATGCTCTCATGAACATCTTTTCCCAGGAATTATAACGCTCAATCCTATGGTTTTATCTCCTTCCAGTTTTTATACGCAAACAAGTGCTTACCATTGAACAGGTTTTTTTCCACCAGTCCCAACAATTTATATTTTGTTTTTTCATGCTTCATCAGGGGGCGGCGAGGTTTGTAATTTTTCTCAAAATTGAGTTGGTCACCCCAATGAAAGTCCTCCATCCACTCTTTCATGACAGCCGGATGACTTCCTTTGAATTCAGACATTTGAGCCATATTTCCATAATCGTAAACAGGGGCACGGGTGGCAAACATTTTATTGGCGGTATCCACTCCCCTGTGTATGGTTTCCAGAGACTTGGTTTTACTTTGCATCGTTTTGGGGGGACGTACCCAGCCGTAGTGAAAGATCCGGGCATCGATAGATTCCACGGTTAATTTTTCTGTACCCTCCTTGTCCTGGTAACTCTTGCCATCAAAATCCGGTATTTTGCGGAAGGATTGGGCCGTCCAGAAGGAGTGAATTTCGGGAAGATTGCGAATGATCCGGATTTCCTTCTGATACCAGCCATGTTGATGGGCGTAGTGGTTGTAGTCTCCGTAAAAATGGATATAATTGAGAAGGAATCCTTCTATGCGATGGTCATCCAACCTTTGTTCACACTTTTGGACGATTATTGGAAGATCATCTTCATGAATCACTTCATCGGCCTGCATATATATAAGCCAGTCCCCGGTGCATGCTTCCTTGGCGATGTCAGTCTGATGGGGGTTTTCAGTCCCGCCGGAGAATTTTTCCAGATCCCATACGGTATCGATAATTTTTATTTTATCGGACTGCAGCGATAGGATTTCCTCCCGGGTCCGGTCATCCTCGTCTCCTTTTCCCAGCGCAAAGACAAATTCATCTACGATAGGCAGGATGGACGCGATCGATTGTTTGACGGGGTAATACAGCTTGGATGTATTGCGGCCCATGCCAAAACCGGAAATTTTCATATCTTATTCAATTAGATCAGGAATCAGATTGTATGCTAATCAAATTTATAACGGATTACGAAGGTATGTGTTTTTGGGATAATGTCGGAGTTTTTGCCAGGATATGGGATTCGTCCATACGGACTCCTTCGTCGTAAGCATGAGGGAAGATTGAGCGCCGCGATAGATTGGGAGCCCTGGATAAAATGTTTTTACGGGTCTGGGATTCCCTATTCCGGCTTTCATTTTGATGAATTATTGTCTGGACCCTTTCTCATTACCCTTAAAAGGGCAAGGATGGCAAAAATGAAAGCCGGAAATTGCTAAATGGAATTCTCTCGAGCAGGAAGTCGAGCTAAGCTAATCGAAGCCCCCTCTTCGTAAGAGGGGGTTTGGGGGAGTTCTGTGTTTAGGGCATTTCTGTGTTTGGGGCATTTCTGTGTTTGTGACAGTTCTGTGTATGGGGCAGTTCAACTAACCCAACCCTTTATATCATTCCCAGGCAGGTCACGATCGCCAGCCACCACATTTTAAGATCTTTCAAAGACAGCCGCAGTCTCTCGATGGCACGATGGATGTATATCCGCGCTACGTTGGGTTTGATCTGGAGAATTTCTCCGATATCTTTGTACTCCATGTCCGAAAAATACCGGAGGTACAAGGTTTGCTGGAGGTAATCGGGGAGGTTGCTGATTTCTTTTTGCAGTTTTTCGCTGATCTCCTGCTCTTCTTCGTCTTCCATCCATTTTTTCTCTGCGCTTTTGGAAGTCATCATTCCGGATAAGGTCTCCTGGATTTTATCCTGGAGATGCTCGCGGGATTTGAGTTGTTCCCGGATCAGGTTGTTGCGAAGGGAACGGTAAAAGTATACATCGGGCCGGTCCAATTTAAGCGCTTTGCGTTCGTGTTCCACAAACCAGATCAGCAAATGCTGGATAGCATCCTCGATGGCATGCCGGTCGGGAGTGATGGTGTGTCCAAATTTGATAAAGGAATTGTAATGGTCATGATAAAAATTTTGAATAGCGGTTTCACTTCCGCGGGCGATGTCGTGGAAGACTGTGATCAATACATTGATATCGTCCGATTTGGTGGACATACAGGAACAGCTATTTTATGAACCATAAAGATGATAATTTTTCACTGGTTGTTTCCTTTGGACTGAGAAAACATTGATTCTGGAACCGGATTGAAAGATTTATGTGAATTGATGTGTGGTCTTGAATATTCTTCAATCATATAATTTTAGTCGCGCCCAGGCTGCCCGAATGGGTATTGGTTCAAAATTTCTTTAGAAAACCTGATGGGGATACAATAGGAATACCTCTAAAGGGGTGTAATGTTAATTAATCTTTATCACCAGATATTATGCATGTAGCATTAACTGCCACAGCTAATTCTAAATATTTGTCATCTTTTGGGTCATTACATTCCTGCATGGCTACTTTTGGGGTAACTTGATAGGCGTCATTTTTAAATATATCAATCAAGTATTTCCGTTTCTGAATAGATAGATATCGATCGAACTTTTTTCTGAGAAAAACTGATTCGAATTCAATGATAATGGAGGGAGAATATACTACGATGCCATTTCGAAATGCTTTTTCGTAGGCTTGATGATTAACCGATTTATATATGAGCCCAGCACTTATCAGGCAGTTTGCATCCAACACGTAAATGGATTCAATCATTTTCGGGCAGAATCTGCTCCAATATCTCAAGTGTCAAGCCATTAGAAAATGCCTCCAGACTCAATTCATCCATTCTTTGTAAATGATTTTCCAAATTTTGTTTAACTTGATTTCGATGTTCCTTCAACTTTTTTTCAGAAGGGCGGGCATACCCGGGTGTGGGTTCACTGGAAGATATGTTTGATGATGATAACAATTCCAATCCTCTACTAAAGAGGATGATTAAACGGGCTTGCTGTTCCTCGGTGGAATTCTTCCATTTTTTGGCAAGTTCCTGATTGACTTCTAATATTATTCGTCCCATACCCCTGTAATTGCGTACATCAAGATATAAAAAATTTCGAAAGAAGATTGAATCCTAATTTAAAAATGTCCAGTATTTGAGTCATTGTGTACATACTTTTCAGATTTCAGCCCATGTAAAGTAAACCAATACTTTGGAAGTTTGTCAAAGCTTTTATGGTGTCTGTCAAAGCTTTTGAGAATCTACTTTAACCCGGGAAGGTTTTTAAAAACTATTCCAACATCCTTCTATTCAGGTCCATCTTTTCATGCAATATCCTCGTTATTTCAATTCCATCAGGTTGCCCTATTCTGTAAAAAATAATATGTTTTTGGACTCTATAACCCAAGAGATTCGGGAAAATTCCATCATATTCTTTCCCTTTGTCTGGATGGATTGCAATATTCTGAAAAGAGTCAAGGAGCATGTGATAATATCTATCAGCTTGGTTTTCAGACCAATGATCGTAAGTGTAATTCCAAATATCTGAAAGATCTTTTACAGCTTTTCTACTGAGGTAATAATCAGGCATCTACTTTTTTATTGGCCTTTAGTGCTACTAGATGTTTTTCATGATTGAAATCGGGTGCAATTCCACTATCGATTCCTTCCTGGATTGCTTTTTTTAGTGATTGCGCCTTATTTTCTTCCTCTTGCAATAGCCGTAAACCAGCCCTGACTACTTCGCTGACATTTTTGTATCTGCCAACTTCTACACGATCCCTCACGAATTCCTCGAAATATTTGCCCAATGATATAGATGTGTTTTTGCTCATTTGATCTGTTTTTTTCAAATTTACCAAAAATTGGTAAAATGGCATATGGTATTATAAATTTTATTTGTCTATATCACAATTCAAACCCCGGCATGTCACACTCCCGAACCTCCCATCCTGTACATTCAAGGCGTTTGAATACGTTTTCCAGGTTGATCTTACCATTCCCTTCAAATATTACCTTTTGGGAGCTGTCTTCCATAGTGGCATCGTAGGCTATTTCAAAAGTCACCATGGCCTCCTGATCATCGTCCATCACTTCCACTGAAATTATGTTGAAATGCTGAATGGCAATATCAGACCACGAGTTGATAAAGTTCTTAACCTTCATGACGACTTTTTCGGTACCAAGTTCAGGGCTTAAACTCAATTTTAGACTTTCGTTGAAATACCAATCTTCCGTGTCCGCATTTGTCAGTAGAATGTCTTGAAAAAAATCCAGAGCCGCCTGTTCCGAATCGTATTCGTGATTGGGATGAAAATCCTCGTATATAAAATTCGTCCAGGTACCCGGAATGCGGATGATCATCATTTCTTGATCGAACAATTCTTCGGTGATAAACCGGTACAAGGTTCTATTGTCTACACTGCACTAGGTGTTTAGCCTGACAGCATGGTGGGCAAGGATGGATTGGACAAGGTGGAGCGCCGTGGTTATCTGAGCATCGGTCAATTGATGGGCGGGGATCCAGGCTGGTTGGCCGATATATCGATATACCGTGGTTTGCTTTCCCTCAGCAAATTGCTCTTCGAAAGCAATGATATAATTCAAAAACTCATTTTCCACTTCGGGGGCTGTATTGGAACCTCTGCCGGATTTTCCACCAAACTCCTGCTCTATCCGCCTTCTTAATTCTACGTTTTCCTTTTGGATTTCTTTTTTACCCTTTTTCTTCATGCTATTCCAGTTGTTTGCCCCTTTGGGCATGGTTCATTTGTTGCCGGAATTTGGTCCCTTAAGATATAAAAAAACCTCCAGCATTAAAAATATTTAAAAAAAATACGTCAAAGACGTTAACAAAACTTCAAATGCCGACTCTATTCACCGACAAAGCATTAAAAGCGAAGGATCAAAGCATCGAGAATGAGTAAAAAACCATCCCATACCGACCCATTTGAGGAACGAAAAATGATGGACTTTCTGGAGGACCAGGATTTCCGAAATTGGGTCATTTTTCCGGAAAAAGAAACCATCGGAGGGAAAACATTTTGGGAGAATGAGTTTCGGCACAACGTACAAGCCAAAAAAGCAAAGTATATTCTGACCGCTATGAAGATGCATTTTGATCAAAATCAACTGTCGCATGAGGAGATCGAGAATCAACTGAAACAGGAGATTGACAAATACAGATTTAGTGCGCAAAATGTAAAAAGGAGGTATTACAAGATTACCGGACTTTCACGGGCTGCCGCTGCAGTAGTTCTGTTGATTGGACTTTTTTTCCTGGTCCGATGGATGAATCGTCCCTTCGACGTATATACCACCGGTTTTGGAGAGCAAATGACGATCCAGTTGCCGGACGAATCTATAATCCAACTAAACAGTAATTCAACACTAACCTGGGGCCGGGAATGGGAAAATGAAGGTGAACGGATTGTAAATCTGGAAGGGGAAGCATTTTTTCAAGTAGAGCATTTGGACGGACTACCTTTTGTGGTCAATACGGACGATATCACGGTCCACGTGACCGGTACCCAATTTAACGTAAACAGCCGAAGACAGAAAACCATGGTGTATCTTGATGAAGGAAAGGTGAACGTGGCGGTGAAAAATCGACCGGATGAAAAGTATGAGATGGAACCTGGAGAAGAATTGGTATATCAGGCTTCACTGGACCAGGTTAAACAAAAAAAGGTGGAAGCTCCGGAGGAGATTTCCGGTTGGAAAGAAGGGGTGTTGGTTTTCCGGGAAGAACCGTTGATGGACGTGTTGGAGTCGGTATCAGATATATACGGGAAGGAATTTGTCACCAAGGATTCGGCTCTTTTGCACCGAAACATCACCACGACGATACCTTTGACCAACTGGGAGGTGAGTCTGACGGCGATCCAACTGGCGATGAGGCTGGAGGTGGAGGTGCAAAACGACACGATACACGTATTTAATAGGGATCGGTAGCTTCCCATCAGATCGGTAAGCCAGTGGGAAGGGATGTGTAGCGGGTGGATTGCCGAGCTATGATGGGATAACAAAGAATCCTTTGATTAGGGTGAGCATGACAGGATTGCAGAGCTGGATGGTAAGAAATGTGTCGAGGATATTGAGGACTTATGGAGAGAAGACAGGATTGCCTCCCTCCTTTTAGTCAGGAGGCTGGCTGAACTTGAAGAATGAACGAAAATGACGG
>CALEIL010000023.1 GCA_937876435.1 uncultured Bacteroidota bacterium | reverse complement strand
CAGTTTTTCAAATCGAAGCTCTGGACAATTGGTAAATTTCATCCGTATGCGTGAATTTCATCACCGCATTGGACGCTTGTTCCACTTGCTTGTAATTCAATGAATAATGAACAAATTTGCCATCTCTTTCAAATTCGACGACACTAGCTTCACGCAGAATACGCAAATGCTGCGAAGTGATCGATTGTTCGATTTTGAGATCGTTGTAAATGTTGTTCACATTGGTAGTTCCCTGTCGATGGATGTAATCAATGATTTTCAGCCGCAAGGGATGTGCGAGGGCATGGGCAATAACCCACGCTTTGCTAACCCGTTCCGGGTTAAGCGTAACCTTAGAAATTTCCATTAAACGTAGTTTTCGTAGTTTTAAAATAAACCTTAGAAAACAAATATTAAATAAAAAAATATATATACCAAGGAAACACGCAAAAACTTTTGTAAGTTTTTTTTAACCGTTGTTAATTTCAAAGGATTACTCGCAATGACCTTCCCTAAAACATTGAGACAGAGTGCTGTCAGGGGCCTGAAAAATACCAAAAATGCTGTGTCAGAAGACACAGCATTCCGGCTGTTTAGGTTCTTAGGAATATCTAAGTATGCCTGGTTTTGCTTCCTGTCGATCTGATTTCGACTGATTGTGTCTCATCCAATTATCGGGAAGAATACCTGGTATACCGGATATGTAGGTATCTCATTACAGAGTCAATAGAATGATTCAGATCCTATGAGTCATTAAACAAGTGTACTCGTAGCAAGAAATGTCATTGCTAAGCCCACTTATCTGGTAGAAAAATATTACTCTGCTAATTCCTCCACCAAACGGTTGATTTGTTTCAACCGTTCTTTGTCCAGGGAATAGTAGATGTACTTGCCTTGCCTTTCAGTGCTGACCACGCCAGCTCTTCTCAAAATGGCAAGATGTTGTGAAGCAACGCTTTGTTCCAGTCTTAGCTTGATATATATATCAGTGACCGTCATTTCATTGTTCTCTTCCAACAATCCAATAATTCTTTGTCTCAACTTGTGATTTACGGCCCTTAACACCAGGACTGCTTTCCGCAGTTCAGCGTAATTCAGGAGGATATCCTTTTTGCCAATTTTCAGTGAGTACGTCTCTTTCTTATGCTTTCTCATTTTTCATGTTTTAGGCTTATAAATGACAGTTTGTGTTAATACCAAAACTGTACCAAAAACAAACAAGCATTGGGGATTTTCTTAAAATTCATTAACGCGTCGTTGTCAAGGACAAATATACAACAATTAATTCAGATGCGTAAAACGCTGATAACTAATTGAAATATTCTTTTTTCGACGTGGTAATGTTGGGCTTTTTGATGTAAAGTGGGGCGGCTGTAAAAAGATCAGAATAATTGTTTATTTTCATCAGGCGGCGTGAAATACCGCACATCATCGCGGCATCGATTTCCATATGTTCACCTTTCCATTGATTATCTTCCGGCCATATGTTTTTCCACTTATCCACTCCGTTGCCTATGAAGCAAACTTTTTTGTGCAGCAAAGCTCCGAATGAATTTTCGTCGAGGATCATCGCTTTGCCCTCCAATGGATCCTCCAAACCCGTCAAGGGGTCTGTGGTATATACCTCCATCCTGCGTGCATCGATCACAGGAATATAATAATCCATATCCGGATACTTCTTTAAGGCGTAGTCTACCAGAATCTCGAATCCGGAAGGAGTTACCAGTGGAATGTCCAGGCCATAGCAGAGACCTTTGGCGGTGGCCATCCCTATCCGCAACGCGGTATACGAGCCCGGTCCCTTATTGACGCTGACTGCTTCGAGATCTGAAAAGACGTAGGAATTTTTACCGAGCAACTTTTCAATTAGTATATTGATGTCTCTGCCGTGCTGAAAGGGTTCGACATTGATTTCCATACCCGACAGCTTTCCATCCCTGGAAAGAGCCACTGAGCATAGTTCGGAAGAAGATTCAATCTGCAGGATCAACAATTTACCGAGTTATTTTTGTGGTTTAAGCAATGACGCAAAAGTATTTTTATCCTGCATGATTCGAATAGCTTCATCGATCTGTGGGTCATGCTGTAGTGAGTATAGTATCTTTCCTTTCTGTAAATAATACCGACTGGCTATTTCCATTCCGATCCGGGTGTTGATCACGTCTTTGTGGGCATCGATCGCTGCGTTTTTTTCCTCGAACAATTCTTTCCGGATCTTCTCAATTTCCTTTTTGAAGTCGTGATCCTCCTCGAGTGTTTCCTCAAAGGTTTTCAAAGCGCTCTGTTTTTCCGACTGGAAATCAAAGTGGTTTGCTGCCAGATATTTTTTCCATTCGGTATAACCGCCAAAATCAAAGGACTGAGCCGGTTCGATTTTCTCGTGTTGCAGGAAAAATTCATTGGCGTAATTAAATATCATGTGATTTTTTTCCAACTCCTGGAGTATTTCCGGGTTGATATCACCGGACAATTCCACGTCGGGCTTGACTCCTCCACCATCGAGTACTTCGCGACCATTGGCCGTTTTGAAAACCGTTCTGAGCGAATCCGGTATATCGATTGGTTCCCCGTTGTCATCGTATTCCACGGATTGGATACAACGTCCACTGGGAATATAATACTTACTGATGGTTAACTTCATTTGGTTGTTATAGGGAAGCCGTCGGGTTACCTGTACCAGTCCTTTCCCATAGGTTCGTTCTCCCAGGAGTACGGCCCGGTCATAATCCTGCAGAGCGCCACTGACAATCTCAGAAGCCGAAGCCGAATTGCCATCGATCAGAACAACGACGGGCAACTCTTCATCGACAGCATCCATACGGGTCCGGTAGCTCTTATCTTCCTCGGGATTTTTGCCCTTGGTCGTGACGATGAGTTCACCTTTGGGAACAAATACGTTGGTCACGTTGATGGCCTCACTTAACAATCCTCCGCCATTTCCCCTCAAGTCAAGAATGACCCCTTTCATATCCTTATTGTTGTTCATCATCTCAAGCAAGGCGCCCCGCACGTTGTTTCCAGCGTTTTGGGTAAAAGTGGTGAGACCGATATAACCTATCCCATTGCGGACTATTCCGTAATAAGGAACATTTTTGATGTTCACCTCCCCTTTTTGAACGGTAACCAGTTTGACCTCGTCCGACCCA
Source organism: uncultured Bacteroidota bacterium (assembly GCA_937876435.1). Lineage (GTDB taxonomy): Bacteria > Bacteroidota > Bacteroidia > Chitinophagales > Saprospiraceae > Membranihabitans. The sequence goes on along the minus strand of CALEIL010000023.1, from coordinate 4,682 downwards.
TAACTTTGAATGCCCAGGACGATTTCCGCACCACCCGTACCCAGGAGTATATCTTTGACTTCTTCGTTGGATTTGCCCAATACCTGGATGCCATCTACCGAAACGATCTGATCGCCGGCGCGTAAGCCAGCCATCACGGCGGGTCCTCCCTCGTAGGGCTCCATAATGGTGATGGCATCATTTATTTTTTGAATCCGGGCACCGATGCCATCGTATTTGCCCTGTGATTCAAATCGGTAACTTTCGATCTCGGACTCTGAATAATATCTGGTATAGGGATCCAGGGATTTCATGATGGCTTTAAGACCCATGTTCATCGTAGTGGCCGGATCGAGGTCATCGACGTACAACTGATTGAGGTTTTTGTACACTTCGGTGAAAATCTCCAGATTCTTGGTTATTTCAAAAGCCTTGCTCGACCCGGGATTGTGAACAAATGCAAATGACGTCAAAAAGACCAAAACCAATAAAAGGGTGTATTTTATATTTTTCATACTAAAGGATTGTCAATACTTCTAATTGTTTACAACGAGAGCTGTACGTATCATAACGTACTCAAATGTTAATTTTACATATATTCCCCAGGATTTATGACTATTTATCCCGCCATTCTCATTTCAATTCCTGAATTATAACTGATCCATAAATTTTCGGACATGTTCATCAAACGCTTCCGGATTATCCGCGTGCAGCCAATGCCCTGCCCCTGCAATATCTTCTATCCGGATCCGGGGGAAAAATTCTTTGAGCAAATCGAGATCTTTCGATTGTACGTAGTGGGATTTTTCACCACGGAGCAATAGAACAGGTTTGTTAAAAACCCGGCCGGGATCAATGGACTGGATAATTTCCTCATAGTCCTGCTCCAGTGTATCCACGTTGATCTTCCATTTGAATCCATCCCTGGTCCGATCCATATTCTTGGACATAAAAAGCACTTCCCCCTGATTTTCGATGAATTCACTCAGTTTACTTTCGATTTCTTTCCGGCTACTCATCTCATCCAAATCGATGGAACGGATGGCGTCAAATATATAATCGTGACCCCGGGGATACCTTTGAGCACCAATATCAGCTATGATAAGACCCCTGATCACTGGTGGTTCCTGAAGAGCAACCTCCATAGCCACTTTACCTCCCATAGAATGCCCCAGAAGGACGGGATTTGTGATCTCGTGTTGCCGGATAAAACCGATAATGTCGGCGGCCATGTCCGGGATGGTATGCGTGTCGGTGTGAGGGGATTTTCCATGGTTTCTCAGATCCACTTGATATACCGTAAATTCGTTCGCCCAAGTCCGGGCCAGCGTCGCCCAGTTGTCCAGTGATCCAAACAATCCATGGAGGATGATCAGGGCAGGGCCCTCACCAGCCTTTTTATAATTTAATGATACCATTTGATCCATTTTATCCGCATTATCCATTGGCTAACACGAAAAATGTGGAAGGGTTTTGAAGATTTTTATCATACACCTCATAGATTGACCAATTCAAAGACACCCCTGGCGGAACCACCTTCAATTTCCGACTCCTTTATTTCCCAATCAGGAAGATAATGTCGAAGCAGATTCACAAACACTGCATTGTGAACAAAACCCCCTTCAATTATCAATCTCCGAACGGGTTGACTCCCTGCAGCCCTTTTGATGGCTTCAATTTGCTTTGGGATGAGAAGATCCATCAACTGATAGTAGGATAAGTTTACATTTTCTGGAATTGCTGACGGGCTTTGAGCTCTCCCGGCCGGGGATGCTATGTCGAGATATTCAAATTCAAATGGAAAGTAAGGGGTCGTACTGGAAGCGGCATACAGGTTCGGATCCCAATCGATCCTCAGGACGTCATCCAAATCCATCTGATAATACTCAGCGAGTTTCTCTGCCTGAATTTCGTGTTCACGCCCCAGAAAAAGCCTCGCAGACCGGACCTGTTGTCCCTCTATTCCGAGGAAATACAGGCAATCATTTTCCAGGTCTTCCCGGCTGAGCGCATCGGTGGAGAAAGGATTCACGCAAACGGCCCAGGTTCCGGTGGAAAGCAGGAGAAAAGGTTCCTTTTCAACGGCCAGATAAGGGATCAGAGAAGCAGAAGTATCGTGAAGACCGGTTCCCACTTTCACGGGCCGGCCATTCACTATTGTTTCCATCCAGGTTCCTGAAGGCATAATTGGTGGGAGCAACTCCCGGATTTCCTCCGCATCAATCCATGAATGATAATCCTGATTTTCATAGTTCCACATCCCGGTGTGACAGCCAATGCTCGTAAATTCAGCCACCGGGTTACCCGTAAACATATAACTGAGGTATTGCGGAAAATGCAGCACATACCTGACCTTAGTATACCATTCCGGCTTTACTTTTTTCAACCAGTAAATCTGGAGACCAGAATTGAGCATACCCAAAAAAGGACTGGCTGATTCACGGCAAAATTCCAATTTGGGTCCGTATTGATCGAAAAATGCATCCGCTACTTCATCGGGATAAGGCATGAGGTAATTTATGAACAGGGGCAGCCTCAGGCCTTCTTCGTCCAGGTAAACCAGGCTCGCACCATAGCCGGAAAAATTGATCGACTGAATCAGCCAATCATTATTTTCCATCAATTCTGATATGGTGTCTTTCATCCATTGTTCGATGGAATCCAGGTCGTCAGCCGGGAAATCGTTTTCGTCTTCTATCGTGGGAAAGCTGGTGGAAGTATTCCAGAGAATTTCACCTGACGGACTAAAGAGAAACAGTTTTTTATTGGTTTTCCCGATGTCAAAAATGGCATGTACGGCTGTAGGTGTCATAAAATTACTTTGAACTTTTGATCGAATGGGTCGTCCACCGGCAAGATAGAAATTTGTGATCTGAAATTACATTACAATCCGCTTGCGATTGAATTCTGACCTCTGTTCTGAATGAGGTGTTCGCGAATTTTCATATTTCGATAAAAAGCCACCGGGTCAAACACTCCACCTTGTTGCTGCCGAAACTCCCGGAGAATGGGTCGTACATCGCTTTGATAAGCGTTCTGAAGAATCGCGGAGCACCGGGAAACGTCGTTTTCTTCCCGGGCATTTTCCAGGTCGTCGTAATCGATCAGGGAAGCCTTGATGTATGCCAGTCCAATAGCTTCCAGGGATTCCATCAGATCGACCAGAGGATCCTTGAGGTTGTGGCTGGCATCGATCATATAGGAAATCTCCGGGTTACGAGCATTTGACGCAGCCATCCCCTGTATGATTTCCATGAATATCAAAAACAACTGGTAAGGTTTTATACTGCCTACAGTAATATCGTCATCTGCGTATTTGCTGTCATTGAAATGAAAGCCGCCGAGTTTTCCCCGGGAGATCAGGTTTCCCACGATTTGTTCGATATTGGTATTGGGCAGGTGGTGGCCCAGATCGACCAGGGTGTACGCCCTATCTCCGGTATCGGAAGCCAGTAGAAAGGATGTTCCCCAGTCCGGAATGACGGTCGAATAAAAATAAGGCTCAAATGGTTTGTATTCGATAAACAGGCTCCAGTCAGCCGGCATATATTCATAAATCTGTGCAAGAGAATCCGCTGTTCGATTCAACGCGCGGCTCATATTGCTTTGTCCAGGGTGGTTGGATCCATCAGCCAACCAGACAGTCAATGATTTAGATCCCAGCTCTTTGCCGTAATCGATCACCGTTTTATTGTGATCTATGGCTTGATTGCGGACTGAAACATCGGTATGCGACAGTGAACCAAATTTATAGGAAAGGTCCTGATCAGGCTGATCCTGAAAAGTATTCGAATTCATGGCGTCAATTTCCAGGTGGGCATCCTTTGCCAACGCTTTTATATGGTCTGTATTCGCTGGAATATCCCATGGAATATGCAATGAAATCTTGCCCGCCATTTGGCACAATGAATGCAATAGCCCGATATCCTCTATTTTTTCTTCCAGGTTCCGGGGTTGACCCCCGATCGAAAACCGTCCAAACCTGGTTCCTCCGCTCCCCAGCGCCCAACTGGGTATAGCGATCTGTAAATCCTCGAGATTTTTAATTATCCCGGGTACATCAATCCCGGACTTCGAGAACTTTTCGGAGATAAAGTCAAATTCCCGCGAATGCTCATCCTGATACTTTCCGTTGAAACTCGAAATATGGTTCTGATCAATATTCATCAGGCAAAAAATTAATATAATGATAATCCGTCACCGGAAAAATCAAAAGGCTGATACTCCAGACGGGATATCAGCCTCGAATTTTTATCTTGGAAACGATTCGGCCATTCCCCCGTCAATATTGATGATATTGCCGGTGCTTTTGTCCAAAACGGCGGTCAGGGCATACACCCCGTTGGCTATATCCGATGGACGGATAATCTGCTTGAGGAGATTGCGGTTGGCGTAGTGTTGTGGAAGTTCATCCACGGAAATTCCATAGGCTTTCGCACGACCTTCCGCCCATTTTCCTTCCCAGATTTTACTTCCTATGATCACGCCATCCGGATTCACCGTATTGACCCGTACCCCGTAAGGAGCCAGTTCGGCTGCCAGAAGCCGGCTCATATGCAATTGAGCCGCTTTGGCGGTGCCATAACCGGCGTTATTGGGGCCGGCCACCAATCCGTTTTTGGAAGCAATATTGATGATATTTCCGCCCATTTCCTGGATTTCAAATATGGCCGCAGCTTTTCTCGATAACAAAAACTGACCTT
>CALEIL010000022.1 GCA_937876435.1 uncultured Bacteroidota bacterium | reverse complement strand
TGCCGGAAGGGCTGGAGGGATATCGGGTTGGCCATTCACAATGGGAACGTTAAATATAGCCCCGCATCCGTTGACCTGGGGAGGTTCATTATCCACGGTCCATTTGAATACTTCCAGGCAATTGGTTTTGTTCCCACAGGCGTCCACGAAAATATACACATACCCGAGCCGGTACGTACATCCATCGGGCAAATAATCCGCAATGGCGATCAGGGTATCCACTATTTCGCAGTTATCCCAGGCTGAAACCCGGGAAGGATCCGGACCGGGAATCGTGACGGGGTTACAACCCAGATCAACCTCCTCCGGGCATTCCACCGTGGGTGGTATGGTATCAAGCACCCATTCGTAGACCATGCGACATTCGGTATAATTCCCACATCGATCTGAGATTTTGTAATAATAGATCAACCTGGATTTACAATCGATTTCCTCCAGGACAGTATCCGTAACCTCCACGCTCACATCGCTGCAATTATCCGATACCACTATAGGAGCAGGTAAAGGTGGCGGGACCTGCCCTATGCTGTCGATACAACCCAGATCAATTATGCGACCACATCGCAGCACTTCCGGTGGAATCGTATCAATCGTGTACCGGATAGTACGCGAACAGGTAGTTGAGTTACCGCATTGATCAACAGCAGTAATGGTCTGAGTAATGAGATATTCACAGCCATTCACCACTATGCTGGAAGAAGGATTAATGATCGTCACCTCACCGCAATCATCTGTCACCGGAATATCAAAGACCGTGGGAATGGAATCGGGATTGCAGCCCAGATCCAGGTTCTCACACTTGATTTCCGGAGGAGTGGTATCCTCTATCCAATGGTATATCTGGGTCAGTATATATCTTTCCCGACTGCATAGAGTTATACGGTATTTCCGGATCAGAGAATAAAAACAACCGTCCTTTTCTTTTTCATCCCCCAACCATTTGACGCGGGCCTCACAATGGTCCGGCTCAAAGTCTCCGGGATCGGGAATGGCATTGGTCAGATCCGGATTGCAACCCAGATCAAAATATATCGTCTGGTCAGCCAGGGCTGGAACCGGATCATAGACATAGGAAATAATAATGGTAATTTTAGCCTTATTTCCACATGCGTCTATGACACTGTAAGTCCTTTCGATCTTATAATAACAATCACTTTGAGAAAGGACATCTTGGATATGGTTCACCACGACGTCCCCTTTTCGGCAATCTGAGCGGACTTTCACCTTTTCGGGAGCCGGCAGAGGGACCTCAGAAAGGTCCCTGATACAGCCCAGGTCCATATCTTTGAGGTTGGTTTTAATGTTTTGCGCAAGACCTGGGGAAGGATTTAGTACAATGGATAAGATAGTCCATAAAATGAGGAAAATAATTTGTCTGATCTTCATAGTTAGTAATTTTAAAGGATTGATATGATAATGTTCATGTGCTCGTATATCATTCCTTCTGGGATCCTCTGTAAAAGGCCCGCAATGTATGACGATCAAAAATGTGTACTTATCGGGGATGTATCATTCTTTGACGGGGATGTATCATCGGTGCAAATACTTCCTGAGTTAACAATCTATGGGATATAGTACTCCCTATGATGGATGGTATTCAGACGGCGGAACGCCAAATTTTTCCTTGAAGATTTTCGAGAAATTTGAAAGACTGGAGTAACCCACCGAATAGGCGGCCTGGGAAACCAATACTCCTTCCTTCAATAAATAGGCGGCCCTGTTCAATCGTTGGTTGCGGATAAATTCCGCCACGGATTGGTTGGTCAGGGCTTTCACTTTCCGGTACAATTGCATCCTGCTCAAGCCCATGATGCGGCATATATCGTTGACTTCAAATTCAGAATTGTCCATGTTGGCTTCCAGGAGCGACATCAGATCCCGGACGAATACTTCCTCATCGTTGGTAATGACTACCTCTGAAGGTCGGAGTTCGATGATCTTTTGGAATTTTTCCCTGAGAATCGATCGTTGACTGAGCAGATTTTGTACACGAGTCATCAATTCTTCCGGGTTAAAAGGTTTGATCAGGTAATCATCGGCTCCTTTACGCAATCCCTCCAGTTTGCTTTCCATCTCTGCTTTAGCCGTCAAAAGAATAATGGGTATATGATTGGTGGCCATCCGGTTTTTGAGCGAATCACACACTTCAAGTCCTGAAATTCCCGGCATCATAATATCACAAATGATTAGATCGGGAAGTATTGATTCAGCCTTTTCAATCCCTGATTCTCCATTGAATGCTTGAACGATGTGGTATCCTGGCTGTAAAATAGAGACGACCAGGTTCGAAATCTCATGGTTGTCTTCTACCAACAATACGGTGTTTTTTTCAACTGATGCCTCGTGGTCAATATCTTCGTCTCCGGGCGTATCCAATTGTGGGACAGGGGGATGCGCCCTGAGAAGAGGCAAGGTCACCCGAAATGTAGTTCCTACTCCTGTCGTACTGCTGAGCTCTATACTTCCACCGTGCAAATCCACCAATTCACGCGTGATGGTCAATCCGATCCCGCTCCCTCCACTGCTTCCATCGTCCACCTGATAGAACCTTTCGAAGATTTTTGCGTGGTCTTTGACGGGAATTCCCATTCCCTGGTCAGTAATCTCAAGAACCAATTGATCCGTGTATTTGAAATTCACAAAAACAGAAGAATCATTCCTGGAAAATTTGACGGCGTTGGATATCAGGTTGAAGCATATTTTCTCCAGAGCATCCTGATCAAAGTTTAACCATATGGGTTCCAGAGGGATGTTGTCTTCGATCGAAATATTCCGAGAAGAAGCCGCTGAGCAAAACAGGGAAATAATCATCCGAAGTAGAGATGAAATATCGCCGGGGCGGGGATGCAATGTAAATGAACCGGATTCCAGTTTGGTAAGGTCGAGTAATTGATTGATCAGTCTCAGCAATCGATCGGTATGTCTTTTGAGCACATCCCAGTCCGTTTGTCCGGCGTTCGATACATTCTTATCAATGGTGCCTATTATCAAAGTCAAAGGAGTGCGGAGCTCGTGAGAAACGTTCGTAAATAGTTTTGTCTTTAGTTCGTCGATAGCTTTAATTTTCTCTGCTTCCAGTTGTAGTTTCAACGCTTTTTCCTTTTCCTCCCCGGCCATAGACCGGATGATCTTGTTGGCACCCAACGAAGCAATGGTTTGGAGGATGGAAAGATGACGCTGGGTGAAGAACCCCGTCTCCGGATGCTCCGAATCAATCACCCCGAGAACCTTTCCTTCGTAAACCATAGGAACAGCGATTTCAGACATTCTGTAAGCGTCGTCAGCGATATACCTCGAGTCCCTGGAAGTATCGGTGACCAGTTCCGGCTGACCGGTTTGCGCTACAGCACCCACGATCCCCTGGCCCAGTTGAATTTCTATTGGTTCATAAATTTCAAACTCCCTGGGATTTTTATTTCCGAAAGCCGCTTTCTGAACTAAAACCTGCCTTTCCTCATCGAGAAGATAGATGACGCAATCTACAAAACCAAGCCTACCGATGCAGTTCTTGGTAATATCCCACAGGATTTCATCGACCGTGTTTTTACCAAAAAGTGAACTGGAAAAATAATGGATGGTACTTTCTATCTCGTTTGCCATTTCAAGATCCCAAATCTTTTGTCTGTATTTTTTGGCATAGTTCACACCGTGAAATACAGCAAGCGCTAGAGAACCTGCCAGAGTCATCGAAAGGTTTACGTAATACAGCAATCCGATGTGGCGACTGAACGCGGGTTTTGAATTTAAAGAGTACTGGGTCATTTCCAAAAAAACGAAGGAAGCACTGCATATACCAAACAAATAAATTATGGCGGGCCATTCCGGCTTTTCGACCAGAAGAATACCACTGATCAGAACCAGTATCATGATCAACTGGAAGCCCGAGTCCCTTCCAAATGTAGAGGCCAGTAGAACCAGGTAAATGAATGACAGGCTGTACAACCACAACCGGGCGACAGATGTTTTTCCATGGTAATTCCATATCCAGGTGACGGACAACAAGAGTGATATAGCCAGGATCCATGCTTCTGAGTGGGGTGATCTGATCAGGAAAAAAAATCCGTATAAGATCGAAGAAAGAACCGCTATGAAGGTATAAATGTTGATCAATCTTATTCTTTGCGATTCAAGAAAAGACATACCGGGCTTGATTCCCCAGACAGGAAATTGCAACCTACTGAATACCATACACCAAAGATAATTATATATTTTTGATATATATAATCGTTATTGGTCCGCCAACTCATTTAAATAAACACGAAAACAAGTGACTCCCCGTGGGTATCCAAATAATAATTTGTCCGGATAATACATCTGTGTTAATATCTCATGGAATATGACCTTTCGCCAGAGAGCATCTATGGGATATTCGGGAAAAAATCGTCCCGATATTCATCCCCAAATTCTATGCTCAATGGGAGTGGTGGCCAAGGTGAACAAATTGTATGACTATTATCGTCGCAGACATATCAGTTTTTGACGGGTATGTCACACGATAAAAAAAATCCGGTCATAGAAAATGTATGACCGGATCCACTATGGGAAGAAATACAGTTATTTGATTGTTAGAATCTGTACCGGGCCACAAACTGAAAATACTGGTTGTGCATGGTCAGTTTGGGTTGTAAAAATCCACCGATCTCGGGGAGCTTCAGGGTAGCCACGGGAGTTAATGCCCGGTGGTACCGTAGTCCTATATCCACGTTATTGTGAACCACCACGTGAATTCCGGCCAGGATTCCGGCTGAAAATTTCTTGTCGAGATCATCCGAAATCAGACCCAGATAACTGGCATTGGAATCCAGTCTCCAGGACAATTCGGGTCCGGCCGATACACTGATCCGGTCCGTCAGATAAAAATCCAGCAAAGCGGGGATCTGGATATATTCCATTTTCCATGAAACGTTGACCGGGATGATTTCTGGCAACAACCCCACTTTTCCACCTCGACGGCTATACCCAGGTTCAAATGACAAGCCAAATTTTTCGGAAGATCGGATCCCGATATATCCATTGAGGCTGTATGACATGATCGGATCCTGATTGAGGATCGGTAAATCGTTCAACGCAGAGTAACTGAAGTTGGATAGTCCGATTCCCCCACCCAATCCATATCGTACACTGGTTTGTGAAAACGAAGTCATCCACCCGAATGCGACCAGCACCGCTACTAAGATCCATTGCCTTTTCATAATCTTTGGTTTTTAGTGATTAATGGTATATCCACCGTCCATGTAAGTATATGACGACGATGTAAAAGGGAAAAATCACAAGAAAATCATAACGTGCATTCGCATTATGCATCCACACGTACGGCGGTCTCCGGCCGGGTGCCGTTTACTTATGACAGGTTTATAGGCGTGATTCTTTGGATTGGTGGCTGATCTCCCTATAACGATGACGCCCGGTGAATCGCGTGAGGGCCAAAACGTTCCCGGATATGATCCATCTGTTCGAGCAGTTGAATATCGCGGATCGTATCGTCAAACAGAGACAACTGGTCGCTCCCATACACCAGGCCTCCAAACTTGACACCGATCAGCCGGATAAGCTGCCGGCGCTGGTACAGTTTCTTAAACAGTTCGAGCAAATAATCGACGAGAATGCGGTTATTGGCCGTGTAGGCTATTTTCTTCTGGCGGGTATAGGTGTTGAAATCGGCGTACCGGATCTTGATAGTCACCTCCCCGGTCAGCTGATTTTTCTGCCGCAGTTCAAAGGCCAGATCATCGACCATCGCCATGACTTTGTGGCGTAAAAATTCAATATCCAGGGTGTCTTCGGAGAAAGTACGCTCTTTGGAAATCGACTTCTGCTCGGTATAAGGAATCACTTCAGAAGGATCGATGGCGTTGGACTTGTTCCAGAGTTCACGACCGTGCTTTCCGAATTCCCGTTCCAGCAACCGCATGGGGACCTCCCGGAGAGTCCGCACCTGCCGAACCCCCATAAAACTGAGCTTTTTATAGGTTTCTTTCCCGATTCCGGGGATCTTGCGGGTAGACAACGGAGCGATATACTCGCGCTCTGTCCCGCGGTCCACCCGGTTTTCACCATTGGGCTTGACTTCACCGGTTCCGATCTTGGATACCAGTTTGTTGACCGACAATCCAAACGAAATCGGCAGTCCCGATTCCCGGATGATCTTCTGGCGCAGTTCGCCGGTCCACTTAAAACATCCAAAATACCGGTCCATACCGCTGATATCGAGATAAAATTCATCGATCGACGATTTCTCAAAGATCGGTGCTTCTTCGCGGATCACATCTGTGACCAACCGGGATTGCTTCGAATATTCGTCCATATCCCCGCGCATCACGATGGCCTGGGGACACAATCGCAGTGCCGTCTTCATCGGCATGGCAGAATGAACCCCAAACCGGCGGGCTTCATAACTGCACGAAGCCACCACCCCCCGGCTGCTCATACCTCCGATCAACAGCGGTTTGCCTTCCAGGGAACTGTCTCTCAGCCGCTCCACGGAAACAAAAAAAGAATCCAGATCCATATGTACGATCGCCCGGTCAAACATATTTACAACATCGCATTATTCCTCCCCAAATATCCGCAATTTTTATGAAATGTCGGAATTTTCGACATAAATTATAAATAAGTCCAAATACACCTTACCTGGGTTAAAACCCTCAATACGGACTACTGGATCCCCACGAGCAACGAAAAACCCGCGGAAAAAAAATTTTTGTCCTCCTTATTTCATACATCCAAAAATAATTGATAAATTTGCAGCGCCTTTGGCAAAAATGGATAGACCCATGGTGTAATGGTAGCACTCCGGTTTTTGGTACCGTCAGTCAAGGTTCGAGTCCTTGTGGGTCTACAATCCTCAGCATTTTAAGAGTAAATAAGCACCGATAACGCCCTATTACAGGGCGTTTTCTATTTCAGATGTTCGGATCATGCCGGTTAAGACCATTTACTCTTCCTCCACCTGGGTACTCACCGACCAGAAATGACCAGCCGGATCCCTGAAATTTCCACGTTTGTCGGGATCACCCGGATTTTCCTTTGGTTCACCCAATGACACGCAGCCCCTGTCAATGGCCCGCTGGAAAGTCCTGTCCACATCCGGGACGTATAAATGAATCAACAGTTGATTGGGAGGATAATCATCCGACGAATTGCTAAACATCAACACGGAATCATCGATCCTCATTTCAGCGTGCACAATTCTACCATCCGGTCGATCGTACCGACGCAGAAATTCTCCTTCAAAAATATCCCGTATCAGCTCCATATACTCCTGGGCACCATCCACGACAAAATAAGGGGAAACGCTGTTGTAATTTTCCGGTTTGTAAGCCATAATTTATAATTTTAATTCAATAATCCAATCCCATCCAAACCGCGGTATATTACTCCAATGTAACAATTTTTACAAAAAGGACCGGACGCATTCCCCAATTTTTGGTTAGATTAGCGAAATTTCACCATACTAAACCTTATGAATCTCACTATCCAACCAATACTGCTCATAATACTATGTACATGGATGATTTCCTGCCAGCAAAATCCAACCCAGCAGACGGAGGAATCTACTTACAAGCTGGATCCTGCCCGATCCAATCCCCCCTTTCCCGCCATCTCGATCCCCGAAGAAGCCGACACCACCACTCCGAGATGGAAAGGAATAGATCTCAGCCCCGCACCACCTGTGGTACCCGTGTCGCCCGCTGAGGAACTCGCCTCGTTTGTCCTGCAACCTGGCTATAAAATGGAGGCCATCCTCACCGAACCCCGGATCATCGAACCCGCCGCCATCCAGTTTGACGGAAACGGCCGGATGTACGTCCTCGAACTCCGGACTTATATGCAGGATATCGACGCCGGCGATGAGCTTATGCCGGTCAGTTGCATCTCCCGGTGGGAAGACAAAGACAATGATGGGATCTATGAGACCGGTGGAATTTTTCTCGACAGCCTGATTTTCCCTCGCTTTGTGCTCCCATTTGGCCCCAATACCATCCTCTCCATGGAATCCAATCAGGATGTGGTATACCAATACACCGACACAGACGGGGATGGAAAGGCCGATCAAAAAAAATTCTTCGCCGATGGAATGGGGAGGTCAGGGAATGTAGAACACCAAACCAGTTTTCTCACCTGGGCCCTGGACAACTGGATGTACAGTACGTACAACTCCAGTCGCATCCGGTGGACACCCGAAGGCGTAATCCAGGAACCTTCCGGCACTCCGTGGGGACAATGGGGGGTTACCCAGGACGACTACGGTCTGGTCTGGATGCAGGACGGTGCGGGAGGGGTACCCGCCAATTTTCAGTTTCCCATAGTATACGGCAATTACCAGGTAGAAGGTCAATATGAACCAGGATTTCGCACACCCTATAGCCTGGTCCGGCTGGCTGATTTTGAACCGGGGATGAGGGAGGTAAAACCCGATGGTTCGCTTTCCAACGTGACCGGTTCCGCCGGGAATGACGTTTTCAGGGGAGATCGTCTACCCGAAAACATCCGGGGGGAATATTTCTATGGAGAACCCGTAGCGAGGATTGTCCGCCAGGTGACATCGACGAAAAGAGAAGGACTGACTTATCTGCAGAATCCGTACGGAAAAAACGAATCCGAGTTTATTCAATCCACCGATCCGCTTTTCAGACCTGTAGACATAGCCACTGCACCCGATGGAACCATGTATATAGTCGATATGTACCGCGGCATCATTCAGGAGGGTACCTGGACCCAGCAGGGAAGTTATTTGAGGACCAAAATCCAGCAATACCAGATGGATGATGTTATTCGCAATGGCAGAATATGGAGGTTGACCTATGAAGGAATGCATCGGGATCTGAAGCAACCCAAAATGTTCGAAGAATCTTCCTCCCAACTGACGAAACATCTGAGCCATCCCAATGGCTGGTGGCGTGATAAAGCGCAGCAACTTCTGATCCTGCGACAGGACAGATCTGTCATACCCGCGTTGAGAAAGATGATGGAATCCTCAGATCATGAACTCGCCCGCATACATGCATTGTGGACGCTGGAAGGATTGAGAGGGCTGACCGGAGAGGACGCCATCCGACTCATGAATGATCCCAATCCCAACATTCGATATCAGGGTTGCAGAGCCGCGGAAACCCTGTACAAATATGGCCAAATCGATCTAAAGGAACAGTTTATGGCATTGACCAGTGATCCGGATACCCGGATAGTCATCCAGGCTATGCAATCGCTGTACGTCCTCGGCACCCCTGATATAAGGGATATCATCCAGGGATTATTAAGCACCAATACGAGCGAGGGTGTCCAGGTCGTCGGAAATCAATTGCTGGAGAACCTGGATAAATCTGAACAGAAACTCAGTGAACGCTTCTCCAAGGAAGAACTGGCATTGTACCAGGCTGGTAAAAAGACTTTTGATACGTTCTGCGCAACCTGCCATGGGACCAAAGGACTGGGCAGTCCGACTGGACACGGAGACGGAGACATCATGGCGCCCGCCTTTTCGGCCTCGCCCCGGATAAATGGTCACCCGGAATACGCAGTGAAAGTTCTTTTACATGGCCTGACCGGAGCGATCGAAGGCCGGGAATACGAAAGTCTGATGATCGCTATGAACAGCAATACCGATGAGTATATAGCCTCGGTCATCTCGTATATCCGCAATGACTTCGGGAATCATTCCGGATTTATAAGCCCTGAATACGTATCCAGCATCCGGAAGGCTACTATGAATCAAAACGAACCTTACACTTATCCACAACTCATCGACGAGGTACCGCATAGAATGACCTATTCCGACCAATGGAAGGTAAGCGCCAGCAGCACCTCACTTCGTGGGGTGGGTTCGACCAGAGACCCGGCTTATGCATTCTCTTACAAAGGATGGAGAACCGATGAACCTCAAACTGAGAATTCATGGTTTCAGATACAATTCCCGGAGCCTGTAGTTCCGGCCGAAATACGATTTGAATCCGGGGACAAGGAATACCCGGTGTCGTTTACCATTTCCACTTCTACGGATGGCCAGAAATGGAAAATAGTCAATCAATCTCGCGGAAATGGGGGACTCAACGCGTTATCTATAGAAGTCCAGGAGTCTGCCAGTTTTGTAAAGATTCAAACTAATGAAAAATCTGACAACCATTGGGGTATGAAAAACCTTACTATTTTTGCCCGGAAGGAAACGGCTATGTGAAACAGAGAACAGATGAGAAACAGAGAACAGATGAGAAACAGAGAACAGATGAGAAACCAATGGAGATTTATTTTTTCAATGCATACATATCCCCGAAGTTGTTGATATTACATCTGGTGCAGCACGTGACCAATGATTTCAAATATAGGGCATTCACCGGATTGATGTGTGTGTTCATCAGCTTTTTAGTATCAACTCCGGTGCAAGGCCAGGACGAACCTACTGCGTTGCTCCTGACATGGACCAGTGATCCCACTACCACCATGGTCATCAATTGGCACGAAATGCCCGGGGAAAAGGCAGATTCCACCATATATTTCCGGAAAGATTCAGAAGAAAACTGGCAGACAGCCCAGGCAATCTGCAGCGTACTGCCTGTTTCTGGCAGGATATTGTATCGGAAGGAACTGCGCGGATTGGATCCCGATACCCGGTACGCCCTCAGAGTAGGGAATTATAAGCGTATTTTCTATTTTGAAACTATGCCTCTACAAATAAACCGGAAGCCTTTGATTTTTGCCGTAGGAGGGGACACTTTTAACCAGGATCCAAAGGAACGGAAAATTTGTATGGAACGCGTCAACAATCTGGTGGGACAATACAAACCCCAATTCATGCTTTGGAGCGGTCTTTTACCTGATAATTCTTCGGAGAGAGATTTGATTTGGAAATGGCACGAATGGTTTGACGCTTTCAAAAATGGTTTGATCGATGAAGATGGTCACGTAATACCCGTGATCATCACTTCAGGACTGCATTCTATAAAAAATACCGCTCTAAAAGTCGATCAGGACAAAACACCGGAAAACCCTACAGATAATAATCATGACAAGATAAAAACCTCATCGTCTGGAATGCCCAATCCCTTCGAATACCGCGTTTTGGATTTTGGGGATTATCTGAGCTTTATCAATCTGGATAGCGACCAATTTGCCTCCAATGTGGAAAGTCAAAGCAGAGTCCTCAAAAAATACCTAAAACAACGCAAGGAAACACCCCACGTATTTCCGGTCTATCATGCCCAGTCGTACCCGGTTACCCAACCCCCGGATCTCTCTGTCATAAGGCAGATTCAGGAACACTGGACCCCTTTGTTTGATCGTTTCCAGGTGCCCCTCGTATTTGAATTCCAGGATCACTACTACAAACGTACTTCTCCGGTCAAAGGAAATCGCATCGATTCGGAGGGGACCATTTATATAGGCCACGGCAACTGGAACCCGGATGAAGAACAACCGGAATTGGAGGACACCGCCTGGTATCTGGACAAAGTAGACGGAAACCGGAACCTTATTTTAATTTCGTTATATGGAACCGGAAGATATATTCGAACGGTGAACGAATTCGGGCACATCGTAGATGAATACCCACATTTATTTGAAAACCCTGCATTTTCCCATACCATGAGCACGCTCCTACCCAAAGGAGGCGTAACCCTGAGTGCAGAATTGGCTACCACCTATGGCAAGGTATCCTTGAAGTCTGATAATACGGGATATTCCAGGGAAGGATTCGCCAGATTTGAAAATGGAGAAAATCCCGCTGGTTTGATATGGATTGTACCCGCCCACAGTACCAATGATTTCACTTTGCGGTTCAGATATTCGCATTCGGATCCCGAACCCGCCTACCTCCAGATTCTCGTCAATGGTGAAATGATAGACGATCGGTTTGCATTCGAGGGTGAAGGGGAAAAACGATGGAAATCAAGCACCCTCATCAACGCAGTGCTTCAAAAAGGCATTAATAAAATCGAGATCCGGACATTGAGCGGAAATCAGGCTCCCTGGATTGACAGATTGGAAGTCCTGCCGGCTGTATTCTGATCCCTAAAACTCTGCGTAATATTTATAAGTATGTATTGGTTTCAATTCATGTTTTTATCAAAAGATCCTCTTCCTGTGTTCGCTTGAGCGCTGATGAGATTGGAGGGATCATCCGGACGTAGTGAAGAGCAGAACAGAAATTCCCATGATTTCGAAAAATTAACTCTCCATACAATAATCCCGGAATAATCAGCATCAATTAAGTGGAATTTCGCTTACTTTGCAATTCCAAAAAAGAATAAAACATCATGAATATAAGCACACAACCCAGAGTTTCGGACCGGGTACTCAACATGGAAGAATCGGCTACCATAAAAATGTCCCAGAAAGCGCGAGAATTGAAGGCTCAGGGACATCAGGTGATTTCACTTAGCCTTGGCGAGCCCGATTTTGACACTCCGGACTACATCAAAAACGCCGCCATCGAAGCGCTCAAAGCCGGTAAAACAAAATATACACCAGTACCTGGGATTCTGCCTTTACGTGAAGCCATAGTCGACAAATTTAAAAACGACAACGGACTGGATTATACTCCGGCACAGATAGTGGTATCCAACGGAGCAAAACAATCCCTGGCCAATGCCTGTCTGGCGTTGATCAATCCAGGAGATGAAGCGATTATTCTGACGCCGTTTTGGGTCTCTTACATAGAAATTGCCAAATTGGCTGGAGCCCAGCCTGTATTGGTATCTGCCGGCATCGACCAGGATTTCAAAGTGACACCGGACCAACTGGAAGCAGCGATTACGGATCGGTCGAGGGTTGTCATGTTTTCGTCCCCCTCCAACCCCACCGGAAGTGTATACACCCGGGATGAACTGGAGGGACTTGCCGCGGTACTTCGCAAATACCCGGATATTATCGTCATCTCGGATGAGATCTATGAACACATCAATTTTGGACAACCGCACACCAGCATTGGCAGCCTCAAAGATATGGCAGAACGGACCGTCACTATCAACGGATTTTCCAAAGGATACGCTATGACCGGCTGGCGTTTGGGGTATATGGGTGCTCCCCTGTGGATTGCCCAGGCCTGCAACAAAATCCAGGGTCAGACCACCAGTGGAGCCAATTCTTTCGCCCAGGAGGCTGCTGTGATTGCCTTGCGCAACAAGTCTGACGAAATGGAAAATATGCGACTCACGTTTGAACGTCGTAAAGAACTGGTGTCTGAAAAATTACGCGAAATTCCCGGCATCGAAGTCCCCAATCCCACCGGAGCTTTTTACATTTTTCCCAACATCAGTTCCTTTTTTGGGAAATCGGACGGGACTACCACCATCAACGACACAGAGGACTTTGCTGAATATCTCCTAACCCAGGCACACGTGGCTACTGTTTCCGGATCGGCATTTGGCAACGATGAATGCATCCGGATATCGTACGCTGCTTCAGAAGAACAACTGATTACTGCGATGGACAGGATAAAAGTGGCGTTAGGAAGATTGAGTTGAGATTCAGAGGATACCGACTTTCATCATGCTTTTAATGATGGGTCACAAAATCGAACCTCAGAATTATCCCCTTTCCTTTAGTTTGTAAGGATTTATTATATTTATGGGCATGTAAAATTGCCTGATATGATATTTCCACTGCGATCCAGTTTCCGGGAAGGCCTCTTGCTGACCTTTGTCATACTGGTGACTTACCAATCCTGTAAACCCCCGTTAACCAGGTCAGTGACTCAAAAACCCAACGTGGTGTTGATTTTCTTGGATGATGCTGCGTTTGATGATTTTGCTCCATTTGGCAATCCCCGGTACCCTACACCGCACGTTGAAATGCTGGCCAGCGAAGGACGCAGTTTTTATAATTTTCACGTTCCCCAGGCTGTTTGTTCGGCATCGAGGGCCGTATTATTGACCGGTTGCTATCCGGGCCGCACCGGAGTATTCAATGCCTATGCACCGGACAATGCAGGTCTGGACAGATCCTATGCCACGCTCGGTGAGGTACTGCAGCAAAACGGTTATACCACAGCCCTATTTGGCAAATGGCACCTGGGAGATCTGGATGGGAGCCGACCCCGACAAAGAGGTTTCGATGAATCGTGTGGGCTGCTCTATTCCAATGATATGTGGAAATTCCACCCCGGCAACCCCGAATTCTGGGGACGCTGGCCGCTCCAATATTGGGAAAACGAGGAGGTGGTGATCGATACGATGGATCAGGAAGACCAGAAGATGCTGACAACCTGGTACACCGAACGGGCGGTTGATTTTATAAACCGACACCGGGAAGAACCATTTTTTCTTTACCTCCCCCATTCTATGCCCCACGTTCCCATTTTTTGTAGTGATAAGTTTGAAGGCAAATCGGGCACGGGTCTTTATGGTGATGTCATGATGGAATTGGACTGGTCGGTCGGCCAGGTCAATCAAGCCCTCAAGGACAATGGCCTGGAGGATAATACGCTGGTTATTTTTATCGGATCAGACAATGGACCCTGGTTATCCTATGGGAATCATGCTGGCATCACGGGCTACCGCGAAGGCAAAGGCACCGGTTTCGAAGGAGGATTGCGGAATTCCTGCATCATCAAATATCCGGACGTGATAGAAGCCGGGAGCCAATCCCACAAATTGATCAATTCGGTGGATATTCTGCCGACGATTTGCGCTGTAACCGGGACACCTTTGCCGGCCAACGAAATCGATGGACACAATCTGTGGGATATTGTCCTCGACAAGCCCGGCGCGGAGAATCCGCACGACTACTATCCATTCTCTACCGGAAATATCTTTGAAGGCGTTATTTCAGGTGATGGATCCTGGAAATTGCATCTGCCCCACAAATACCGATCACTGCAGATGGCGGGAACCGACGGTCTTCCTGGTACTTATGAAATGCCAACCATCGACACTAGTCTTTTTGATCTGATCCACGATCCTTATGAAAAAGGCAACGTCCTGGACAAATATCCAGATGAAAAACGAAATCTGATCCGTTGGGCGACAGAACATAAAATGAAATTTTTTCCCGACCAGTAATAAACTTCTGAATCTGAATTTATGCGTCATGGATAACGAGGCAAAATGGTCAGAAATTTACAAAGAGTTATCAAACCCGGTCATCTGGTCAGACATTCCCTTTCTGCCTTTCTCCTGGGTAAAGACGCGGAAAGTCAGTTACTACTCGAAAAAGCCCATCAGAAATATCTGAAACTTGATCAATGTGAAGAATCAGTTCGTTGCGCGTTCTGGCTGGCCATGATATATCAGGATGCCCGTGAGCAGGCCCGTAGCAATGGATGGCTGGCACGTGGAGAGCGGATTTTGGAAGAGAAGATACCTCATGAATGCGCTGAAAAAGGGTTGTTTCTGATCCCCCGGGCACTGGGTTCCTTCTATTCCGGCCGGTATGACCAGGCAGGCTATCTATTTGAGCAGGCGGTCAGAATAGGTGAAAGATTTCAAGATCCGGACCTGATCTCGCTCGGTCGATTGGGGAAAAGCCAGACACTTATCCAAAACGGAAGTCTTGAGGAAGGATTCAAGTTGCTGGATGAGACTATGATAAACACAGGAACAGAAGAAATTTTTCCAGTAGGCAAGGGCATTATATATTGTGCCGGAATTGAAACCTGCCGAAAGGTCTGGGACTTGGGCAGAGCGAAGGAATGGACATTGGCGTTGGAACG
Organism: uncultured Bacteroidota bacterium; assembly: GCA_937876435.1. Lineage (GTDB taxonomy): Bacteria > Bacteroidota > Bacteroidia > Chitinophagales > Saprospiraceae > Membranihabitans. The sequence goes on along the minus strand of CALEIL010000022.1, from coordinate 2,767 downwards.
GTGGTGTGATTCCCAATCGGATATGGTGCCGTTTCGCGGCCAATGCCAGGTGAGTAAAGCAGAAATCAGTCAATTCCATGGTGATTGGTTCAGTGCCCTGCAAGAGGCTTCAGATGCCTGTGAAATACTCACCAAACCACCCGGTAGGTCTGCAGCCGGATTAGCATATTATCGCAAAGCCGAATTACTCCGATTGACCGGAAATGAAATGGAAGCTGATGAGGCATACCGGAATGCTTCCAAATGGGGCCGGATCGCGCATCCCGGATTAGCGTTACTTCGATTACACCAAGGTCAGCATAAGGCAGCCGAAGTTTCCATCAAAAATACTTTGCAGGAAACCAGCGATGTCCCGAAACGTCTCGAAATCCTGCCTGCATATGTACAAATAATGATCGCTGGGGACGAGATAGATCAGGCAAAAGAAGCCCTTTCTGAATATAAAATCATAGCAGAGGCTTACGAATCCCCCTACTTACTTTCCATGTACGCCTATTGTAAGAGCATCGTTTCCATAGCAGAAAATCAATTTAGTACGGCACTTGACCATTTGTCCCAGGCTTTGGAAACCTGGAACTCCATGAACCTGCCCTACGAGTCCGCTCTGACACGGGAATTGAAAGCAATCGCTTATCATCATGAAGGAGATGTGGTCAACGCTGAAACCGAGATGTCCATCGCCAGATGGCTCTATGAACAACTCGGTGCAAAACCGGATCTGGAACGGATCAAACGCTTAATCCCGGACGATTCGGATATAGACACTTACGGCCTGACCCTCCGGGAAATGCAGGTGTTAAATCAAGTAGCTTCGGGACTCACCAACAAATCAATCGGGGGCCAATTGTATATCAGTGAGCGAACCGTGGACCGCCACGTAAGCAATATCTTCAACAAACTCGGGGTATCATCCAGGGTGGAGGCGACGACTTTTGCCATCCACCACAACTTACTGGATCCCGCAAAATGATCCTTTTTAGCGACCCAATTGTCCGACGTGGGTAAGATTACCCATTTTTGTGAATCTGTGAGAATGGGTATATCCACCGATGATTCTCAGGTACACATCGATGTAATTTTGAATGGTACAAATAACCACATCATGAAAAATTTCATCTCGCTGCTCGTGTTCATCCTAAGCCTGACTACAGGTTTTTCTCAAAATGTTCCGGCAAAATTCACCAGACCCCCCATTATCGATATGCACATGCATACCCAGCTTCCACACGATATCCCTAAGGGAGTGCCCGCATTATGCCGCCCCGAACCCTGTGAAGGAGATGGCCACGCGGTCACAGATCCTGCTGAAAACTTCAAAAAGTCGCTCGCACAAATGGACAAGTACAACATCGTCACCGCTTATCTCAGTGGCGTCGATTGGTCCATCGTCCGGCAATGGGATCAAAAGGCCCCTGGTCGGTTTATACCTTCTCCTTTCATCCTTGATGCCGGAGAATCCCAATTGGAAAAACTCAAAAATGAATACGATGCCGGTCATTTACAGGCTATGGGTGAAATCGGAGTACAACTCCACGGAATCCCACCAAACGATCCTTCCCTGGAGCCCTATTTCCAATTGGCAGAAGATCTCGACCTGCCCGTTCTCATCCATGTCCTGGGGATCGGTCCCTATATGCCCCATTTCCGATCAGATGCCGGCAGTCCGCTATTGTTGGAAGATGTCCTGATCAAACATCCAGACCTGCGACTTTTTATCGAGAATGCCGGGTATCCTTACAGGGATGATATGATCGCGATGATGTATCAATACCCCCAGCTTTACGTGGACGTGTCCACCATCACCTGGGTCATTCCACGACAGGCATTTTATGATTACTTACAGGCATTGATCAGGGCCGGTCTGGGCAAAAGAATCATGTTTGGATCAGATCAAATGGTGTGGCCTGACAAAATAGGGGAAGCCATAGATGCCATAGAAGAAGCACCCTTTTTGAGTGAAGAACAAAAGCGCGATATTTTTTACAACAACGCTGCCCGATTTTTGAGGCTGGAAACGGAAGGAAAAAATATGGAACCCATCAGAACAAGTCAAAAAGCTCAAAATTAAGGGGGCCAAAGAAAATAATCCGAGACTCCTTATTAACTATAGTACCCGGCAACCACGACCATAACCAGGATTAAATCATCCGGAAAGTTACCGATACTTTAAAACCCGGAAATGGGGAAGATGCCATGAAACATTCGACTGAATTCTCTCGTTTCAAATATCTTCGGAATTATCCGGGTGTTATCAAACCAGACCCCGGCCATATCTGGAATAATGAATAAATTTAAAAGACATATTTTTCCCCATACCATCATAGCGCTCATGATGGTTTTGTTTTGTCTACCGTGTCCGGTCAGGCAGAATATCAAGCAGGCCCTTGATCTTCCCATAGAGCGGTTTGAAAAACCAGAAAAAACCACAATTTGTCAAAGTACGACGGTTGATGTATTTCTTAACGTGATTGATGAAAGCCTCGAAAAGGTGATCACCGGGGATGAGATTTCATCATCCTCCATTGTCAAGCCCGTCACTTTTCATCAACAATCTAAGATTACCCATTGGACCAGGAAACGATTCGTTTCGGTTCCGATATTTCTCCTACACGAGCAGTATCTTATCTGATTTCTGATTAAATAGCATTTTACCACCGATTCCAATGTAAAACGTTCCGAGTATAACACTGGGGCGGGAAATCAATATACTAATACTCTGTCAAGACAAAAATTTTAATTTCATTCGGGATCTTTTGAGCCATCTCAT
>CALEIL010000021.1 GCA_937876435.1 uncultured Bacteroidota bacterium | reverse complement strand
TCGCTAGAGCCGTAGGCTCGGCCCGGTATTGTAGCCCCCGGTTTCAACCGGGGGGGTGACGGTTTTAATAGAAAAATTGAGATCCTTAGGATCGACCGACAGGCAAATTCCAATGGCGAATTACGAATTATAAGCCGCTAACATTATACAATGAGCACAATGAAATAATCTCCATGATCTCAGGGTATGATCCGGGAAATCTGAGGATAAATACTGACAGAGATTCCAATTACTATTTGCTCATATAGCCATTGACCTGCACCTATTTGATCTTTTCGGCATTCATATGAATCTTGCGGATCGCCTGATGGATCGAATCCATATCCCGTCGTGATCCCAGTAAGACGTATTGCGGCAACCATATAGCTTCCTCATAGCACAACCTGTCACTTTCAGGACATTCATTTTCTGCGCTATATTTTTCATAATCTATATCCTCTGCACTATAAAACTTCTGAAAGTTTTTCGATGAAAAGGCATTCTTGAGATACGGCATTTTATTGAGCGGGATGTATCCGGACGAACAAGGAACACCTTCCGCTGAAAGTGCCTTTAGAAAACTGGCTCTGGGCAGGCCCTTAAAATCTGACTTATTGTACCGAAAAGGGAACAAATGAAACGAAGCCCGGGTGACTTTCGGGTACAACTGGTAAGGTGTAATACCAGGTATTTCACCTATTTTCTGACTCAGATATGCTGCATTTTCAGACCTCTTCGTGGTCTGGTCTTCCAGACGTTCAAGTTGGGCAAGCCCAATGGCACACTGGTATTCAGTGATGCGGAGTTTGGTTCCGCTGATGACCGCCCCACTGCCTTCATCGCTTCTGACAGATCCATACGGCATCCCATAATTGTGATACGAATAGCACCGATCCATAAAGGCATCGTCGTCCGATACGATGGCTCCCCCCTCACCTATTGGAATGTTTTTGGAATTCTGAAAACTGAAGCAACCTGCATTCCCAAAGGTACCTGCCTTCTTACCATCGTATTCCGCGAGCCAGGCCTGACAGGCATCTTCCACCACGACCAGATCGTGCCGGGCGGCGATTTCCATGATCGCATCCATGTCACACGGTAATCCCAGGATATGAACCGGGAGGATTGCTTTGGTACGCTCCGTGATTTTTTCTTCTATTTTGGCCGGGTCGATCTGAAAGGTCGTGGGATCAACGTCCGCAAAAACCGGAATGGCTCCGTTGAACAAAATACTGGCTGTAGAAGCGATGAACGAATACGGTGTGGTAATTACCTCGTCCCCCCAACCAATATCCAGGTTGGCAAAAGAAGTATTCAGCGCATTGGTTCCATTTACCAACGCGAGGCATCTTTTGCTCCCGATCAATTCTGCCCATTTCCTCTCAAATTCCAGGGTCACATTTTTCCTCGACCATACACCGCTGCGCATGACCTCCAGTAGGAGTTTCTCATCCGTCTCCGGCTTCCAGATTGGCCAATTCGGCCAATCGTGATCCACCGCTGGATTCCCCCCCAGGATGGCCGGGGTTTGGTTCATCCGGTCAAGGAATTCGAAGGTGCGAACCGGTGTTGGGTTCAACGCCAAAGTAACCCCGAGTCCCGCAACCGAACTCTTCTTTAAAAATATCCTTCTGTTAATTTCACTTCGTTTCATTTCTTAGATTTTAATTGAGTTCCTCAAGCTGGATTTCTGTCAGATCCCGAGCATCTTTTTAAGATTACCGGATCGTATCATCTCTTTGACCGCGTCATCGGCTTCGTTATCCCTCAGTGCTTCGATCCGCAGCAATCCACTGGCATAATCCAGCAATGGCGCGTGCGTACCAAAGCAGAATTTCTCTATACCAAAAGTGGACAACAACGATGACCAATTCACAATATTCCGCCCGGAGGTATCCATCAGCAGATTGGCTTCGCGAAACAACCGGACGTCATCGTCATTTAGACTGGTGTTATTCGCCACGTTGCAGATGATGTATTTGGCGTCGGGAACAGCCCTGACGATAGGCACCACATCCTTTAGGGCCCATTCGCTCTCAATATCCAGCCATGAACTGGTTCGGCTATCAACCATCCTCAGGGAAAATACCACGGGAACGTCTTTATCTCTGCACATTTTGACCAGTTCGATGCAAGCCGGGTTGTTCAGATCGTAAAAATGGTATTTGGGGTACAACCGGACCCCTTTCATACCCATCTGTCCTATACTGGTATCGAAGTCCTCCCGCCATCCGCCGTATATGGGATTGATGACCGCAAAAGGGATAAAAGAATCGCGGTACTTTCGTTTCTCTTGCATCACCTCGTGTAATTCCTCATTGGCGCTCTGGGTATTTTTATAAAAAACGCCGTTGAGGTGGCTGATGATGGTCAGGTCGG
>CALEIL010000020.1 GCA_937876435.1 uncultured Bacteroidota bacterium | reverse complement strand
GCAGCAACGTGCACGTCCACTCCGTGGTTCTGGGCCTCTTTCTTTGCAGTCTCTTCGGTCTGCAGCACCAGCGACTCAAGCAAATCTGCTTCAGCAGATCGAATCTCGACCCGCATGGAGACCTCGCCTGGTACAACGTTGGTGGCACCGGGAGAAACCTCCAGTTTGCCCACGGTCAGGACCGCCCGACCAGCGGTTTCGAAGGCGAACTGCCTCAGTTTCAGCACGCTTCCTGCGGCTGGCCACAAGGCATCCCGGCGGTATGCCATCGGCGTGGTGCCGGCGTGGTTCGACTGGCCCCGGATCGTCACCTTGGCCGATCCTCCCATGGATCCACTATTGCCTCCGATTTCCAAACCCGCCATTTTCCCTTGTAATGCGTTCAGATAGTTGACCTCTTTGGCTTCCTGGATATTGGAACCGGTCAATTGCTCCACGGAATAGCCCAGGTCTCTTGTTTTTCGCTGGATACCGAGTGCAGTGACCACGACCTCTTCGAGTAATTCTGAATCGGAGACGAGTACTATATTCAGGTTGGACTGACCGGAAACCGCCACTTCCTGCGTTTCGTATCCGATATATGAAACCACCAGAATGGCATTTTCATCGATGCCCTCCAGCGTAAACCGGCCATCTATATCAGTGGATGTACCGGTTTCGGTCCCCTGAACCTGGATATTGACCCCGATAAGGACTTCGCCGTCCTGGTCGGTTACGGTACCGGTCACATCAATGGGTAATACTTTCTCAATGTGATCGGCCAGGAAATCCGGAACAGTTTTCCATCCGGATAACGCTTCTTCGGTTGCCTTTCCAGAAACTGATAAAATGGTCAGACATATCATCAGGCAGGTTGATATACATTGTTGTACTGGTATCATTAGTAATGATTTAATTTTTGGTGCGGACACAATCCATGCGGCTGGCACAGAATTGGATCCTACTCATTTTTAATGTGTTAAAATATTTTGGCAAAATAACATATTGGAGGACTGAAAAATTGATCTCTTTTCAATCCCTTAACTCACTTTCCCACATACTTCCGTCCAAAATAACAATTTATGGTAGAGATTGTATTTCTATTTGATAAATTAACATATACCCGGTACGCTTGACTTTGGCCGATTTCTGTGAGGAAAAATATAGCATATATTCCGTAGTACAAAAATCCATTTTGGAACTTTTGTGTAGCTTGGTTCATGTGCCAGGCAAGTCTGCCCTTCCTGTGTTAATTGTTATTACTACCATCCGATCGAATGGCATATGAATTGGGGTTTGGGGTGATAATAATTTCAATGGGTGGTATAATGCGAGTCGCTATATCATAGGCGATTATGAACACTACATGCGAGCCTACACCAAAATTCGTCCGTAGTCTAATACCACATACATTATGAAAATTTATAGTTATATTTTAATTGGTCTGATTTTCACTGGATTTGGGTCCTGCACCAAAGCAAAAATTGTATTTGAAAAATCAACATGGTGGAATTGGCATTGGCAAAAAAAATCAGATACATTGTATTTTTTCTCTGGTGGAAGTACAAAGGTAAAAGAGGGTGAAAAAGGAATTGTACGATACTATTTTTCCACAAGAGATACCATTTTTAGCGATTTTTTAGTCATAGAATTGGTAGATTACGATCATAAAGAACGTTGGAAAATAATGAAATCAAATATGGAAGAATACTTAAGAATCATTGAAATTGATGAATCGACGATAGAAGTTTTGGGACCTGTATCCCAAATCGAAGATTTATACGATCACAGCGATATCTATACCCGTTTACCGGATGACGCTACTAATGTGCCTTTAAGTGACAGCATATTATATGACTGGTGAATATAGTAACACGCTTGATTATTTGTATGGGATCCTGATCGATTTCAAGTAGCTTCTCATAATCAAGTCATCAGATTTTCCATTTTTTCCAGAGGAATTCCTTTGGTTTCGGGAACAAAAAAGGTGACCCACAGCAGTTGAAGAATCATCATTCCCAGAAAAATTCCGAATATAGTCTCCGGTCTGAGCTCTTCTGCCATAAACGGAAAAACCAGGGTGATCAGAGCGGCAAAAAACCAGTGAGTAAAACTTCCCAGCGATTGTCCCATGGCACGCTGTCTGTTCGGAAAAATTTCACTGATAAACACCCAGATCACGGCTCCCTGTCCGATGGCATGGGCGGCTATGAATGTAAAAATGTAAACCGGTACCAGACCGACGTTTCCGGAAGCAAAAGCCCAGGTCGTCAATCCCAGAGAAATGATATAGCCGACAGATCCGATATAAAGCAATTTGCGGCGACCCAACCGGTCGATGAGCCACAATCCCACAAAAGTAAAGATCAGGTTGGTAATGCCGATCCCCACAGACTGTAAGAGGGCGGCCTGGGATTCCAGTCCCGTCATTTCAAAGATACGCGGCGCAAAATAGAGAATAGCGTTGATACCCGAAAGCTGATTGAAAAAAGCGATAAAGAAGGCCAGCAGGACAGGTTTCATAAAACGTCGGGAAAACAGGGCACGAGGTTGTCGTGGTTCATCGGCAGATGCAATGATCTCTTGATAAAAAAGGTTCATCTCATCCTCTGTTGTTCCCGGATTGGTTTTTCTCAGTACGGCCAAACCTCCCTCCAGGTCATTTTTTCGGACGATTAACCAGCGTGGGCTTTCAGCCAATCCGATACAAAGCACCGTAAAAAGTAAGGCCGGGAAAGCTTCCACCCCCAGCATCCAGCGCCAGTCGTTCTCCCCTATTCCTCCCAGCAGGGAATTGGAAAGAAACGCGACCAGGATTCCGAAAACTATATTGAACTGGAACATACCCGCCAGACGACCCCGGTACTGCGGCGGTGCTATTTCAGAAATGTACATCGGCGCAGCTACCGTCGAAATCCCCACTCCCAGGCCCCCGATAAACCGGAAAAGCATGAACGAATACACTTCCGGGGCCAGCGCAGAACCTACCGCGGACACCAGGTACAGCACTCCGATCCAAAGCAAGGTTTTTTTCCGACCAAAATGCTCGGAAGGCCAACCACCCACCAACGATCCGATCACCGTCCCCCAAAGGGCCATACTGATCGCCAGTCCGTGTAAGCTACTGTCAAGATTCCAAAGCGACTGGATCGTTTGCTCTGCACCGGAAATAACCACGGTATCAAACCCGAAAAGAAATCCAGCCAGGGATGCGACCACTGCGCTTTTGTATAAAAAGAATCGCTCCTTCACTATTTTTAATTTAACCCCAAAATCACCAATGTACTAAAATCCGACTGAAATTTTATGTATATTGTTCCTAATCAAATGTATAATGTCATGGAAACAACATTTATTAAATCCCCTCCGCGTACGATGATGGAGGTATATAAAAGCCTTCCTGAAGGTACTTTGATCCAGTTAATCGAAAACAATCTCATCATGACCCCTGCCCCTTCGTATAGTCACCAGGATGTGCAAAGCAACATCATCAAATCTATATTTCTTTTTTTACATGAAAATGACATGGGTAAGCTGGTAGTAGCACCACTCGATGTCTATTTGGATGAAGAAAATGTCTTTCAGCCAGATATTATGTTTATCAGTAAAAGTAATTTTGATATAATTCAAAAAGATGGATTGCATGGCTCCCCGGATATGATCATCGAATTATCTTCCCCAGCGTCGGCCAAATACGACCTCCATCAGAAGAAAAACGTATATGAACGCTCAGGGGTAAAAGAATACTGGATCGTGGATCCGGAAAATAAGGTGGCACAAGGATATTTTCTGAAAAAAGGAGGTTACGGGAAACCACTGTGGGAAAAAGGAACCATCAGATCCCAGATACTGGATCATGAAATCCGGTTTTGAACAAAAAAATTAATCCTGCCAAAATTTGTATTTATTCGATAAGGCCTGTAGAGTTTTTAATAGAGCCCGGGATCCCACCAATCATCCAGTTTCTTTTTCAATTCTTTCACAACGCGAGGGTGTTGACTTGATATCTCATTTTTCTCCAACGGATCATCTACGATATTGTACAGCTCAACCTGACTGATCACAGAAATAAACCGTCCGCCACCTCCTGAGGACATTTCACCAGCCTCATTGGACTGGACCGGGACGATGAGTTTCCAGGGGCTTTTTAGTATCATCCGGTGTTCCAGGCTTTTTTCCGGATGATCCACGTCGATCATATCATGATGGGAATCCTGACTGAACACGGCGCTTCTTCGTTTCAATTTAGGGGATTTCAATACGTTGATCCCCCGCATATTCGGAGAAGGTTCCAGGCCGATCGCTTCCAAAGTCGTCGGTACCATATCGATACTACTGACAAAGTGAGTGGAGTCCATTTGAGGCGCTATACGTCCTGGCCATTTATATATGATCGGAGTCCGGATTCCCAGATCATAGGGCGACTGCTTGGATGGCCACCCATAACCATTTCCTTGCGGATTCTGAATCCAGCCATTGTCACAGACAAATATCACTAAGGTATTGTCCTCCATACCTCTTTCTTTGATTTCATCTAAGAGCTGTCCTACCGTGATGTCGAACCATTCACACATAGCCCAATATTTGGCGATGGATTCAGTCGGAGCTACTTCAATATATTTCTGAAGCAATGAATCCGGTGGATTATGAGGACTGTGTGGTAAAAGCGGGGCGTACCAAAGAAAAAAAGGGGATTTGCTACTTTCGGCTTCATCCAAAAAATCGAAGATGGGCTCCATTCCTTCCCGGCCAATCTTCAACCGTTCATCCCCGTGTCTTCCTCCGTGCGAAGGATCACCAAACGTCATGCCTGATGTGAATCCGGCGTCCTTCCAGCTCCCTTCCCACCATTTACCGGATTGGAAAGACAGGTAACCTTTTTCCTTTAACAGCTCTGGCAAAGTGGGGTTTTCATTGAAATGATCGATAAATACCTGGTTGTGCGGTAGCCTTTGCTCCAACCAGTCTTTCCGGTATTTTGGTCCCTCCCCGGTGAATTCAAATTTGGGATCATTCCCCGTAATCCGATGCTGATGTGGATAAAGGCCCGTAATGATGGAAGCCAGGGACGGACTGCACACCGGTGCGGTCACGTATCCCCGGGTGAACGTCAATCCTTCACCGGCCAGCTTGTCAATGTTAGGGGTTTGGATATGCGGGTGGTCCATAAATCCGTAATCCGTCCAGGCCTGGTCGTCGGAAAGGATATAGATGATGTTGGGGAGATCCTCCTGGGAGGATGCTGAAGGCGGGCTTTTAGTATTGGCACATGAATTTATAAATAGCATTGAGCCTGCAAAAAAAAGCAAGATTAGAGGCATAAATCTGAATATAATCAAAATACCAATTTTTATTTACAGGATTAGAGTTGAAATTTCAAATGACAACTCCAAAATAAGAAATAGAATTATTAAAATCATGGGAATCATACAGCTTCTACTGTGTGAAAAAAATACTTCCAATTTATTAAATCAATTTACACGCAAAAAGTCATGAAATCATTTCACTTCTTCCTTCAATTTTTTGAAGCGAATTCTCATTTCTTTCAAAAGTGAATCAAAGCTTTCCTTATTTGCCACGTTTACTTTTTCCTCAGGATCAGACTCCAGATCAAACAACTGCTCATAACCATGCTCTGTGAAAACCATGTACTTGGCATCCTGACTCACGACCCCTTCCACCTTGGGAATTCTTGGGCTACCCAGAAAAGTGTGCTCGTAGAAAAATTCATCCCGTTCCACTGTTTCCCCTTTTGCCACATCGTATAAATTCAATCCCTGCATTTTTTCCGGAATGTCTATGCTCGCAGCAGATAGTATGGTAGGAGCAATATCTATGTTGAGAGCGATATCGTCCACTTTGATACCGTTCTCCAGCAGCCTGGGATCATTGATGATCAACGGCACCCGTATGGACTCTTCGTGGCCGTACCACTTCCCGGCCAGTCCATACTCTCCCAGATAGAACCCATTGTCACCCATGAAAATGATGATCGTATTATCTTTTATGCCCAGTTCCTGGAGCTGAGATAACATATTGCCTACTACATCATCCACTCCCGTAATCAATCGATAATAATTTTTTACACTGTTTTGATACATCGTATCTCCATCAAACCTCAATTTCCAGCGTACCCGACCAATATTCTCGTCGGTACGGAAAAAATCGGGAAACTCGTTCCAATATTTGGGATCGGCCTTTTCCGGTACCGGAATGACATCATCCGCATAATAGTCTTTATATCTTGGCTGAATAATAAATTGACGGGGATCGTTATCCTGCACGTGGGGGGCTTTAAAGCTGACGGATAAACAAAATGGTTCCCCACTTTGTCCATAAGTAGTCAAAAATTCTTGAATATTATTTCCCACTTTATCCGTGTGGTGTAAATATTTTCCATTGGAATCTACCATTTCGTAATTGGGTTGCCCTGTTTTCGAACTAGCCCAATAGTCATACATTTCAGCGGGCTGGTTCTTGGGTGAACCCACGCCGTATTTACCAATGAAACCCAACTTATACCCTTTCTTTTTCAACAACATCGGGTAGATCTGGGATCGTGCAGTATCTGAAAAACTCGTGGAAAAATCATCTATTCCGTGTCTGGACATATACTGACCACTCAGGATACTAGCCCGACTTACACAACATATGGAGGTCGTAACATAAGCGTTTCTAAACCACATTCCTTCCCGGGCCAGTTGGTCTAAGTGAGGTGTCCGAAGAACCGGATTCCCGGCTATGCTCAGTGCATCAGCCCGTTGATCATCAGTGAGTAAGAATATGATGTTAGGCAGATCAGGGGATGTCTGATCTATTTCAGTATCACTTTGACAGGAAAATATTATTGCCAAAATTATAAGATAAGTGAATTGAAAGATCTTAGTTTTCATATGAGCTTTTTTACCAACCAGGATTCTGGGTTAAATTTGGATTGAGGGTGATCTCCCTTTGCGGTATAGGATATAGCAGTTTGTATTCCTCAATAATGTATGCCGGTGTGGCAAAATGAGGCTGAAGATCTTTGTATATTTCTCCATGTCTTTGCATAGTTTCCAGTGCTTTGCCAGTTCGCAAAAGATTGAACCACCGATGATTTTCAAAAGCCAGTTCCAATTGCATTTCATCGTATACTGCCTGTCTAAATTCATTCTGGCTAAGTCCAGGGTCCAGGGCTTCCAACCCAGCTCTCTCTCGCACTGCATTAATAGCATTATAGGATTCCATATTTGGACCTTCTGTCTCGTTAATGCATTCGGCAAGCATCAGCAGAACGTGAGCATAGCGGTACACCGGACAATTGTCACTGGTCCTGCCCTGTACTGGGTGTGGATGGTCGTATTTTCTACAATAGAGAATGGTATCCTGCATAGCTATACCCTGCCCTACGTTACTGGGGTCCACAAAATATCCTATGGATACATTTTTTCGTTGATCCAAATCGGAATATGCGTTGTACAATTCAATGGATGGGATGTTCAGGCCCTGGGTTGATGCATTGTGACCGGTAATTTGTGAACCGGAATTCCATGGCGCAAAATTGTAAATAAATCGACTTCCAAGACCAGGATTGCTTTCTTTACTTGAATAATTGACGTCAAATATAATTTCAGAATTATTTTTATTGGAAGGGTCAAATATATCTTTATAATTTGATAGGAGTTGATAATTCGATTGAGTTAATTTATCCAATTCTGTCCGTGCTCCAGAAAAGTCTCCTCGCGTCATAAGAATATCAGCATTAAGGGCAAGAGCAGCACCTTGTGTTGCCCTTCCGATATTGTCATCTGAATAATTCGAAGGCAAAAGAGAAATGGCCTCAGTTATGTCAAGTTGGATCTGACTGTAAACTTCTTCCACTGAATTTCTTTTTTCTATCGTCAAAAAAGCCTCTGCCGGTGACCTGACCTGATTGATAACTAAAGGAACTTCTCCAAACAATCTTACTAAATGGAAGTAAAATAAAGCACGTAAGAAATGACTTTCTCCTTTGAGTTGATTTCTTATATTCTCATCTGAAAATTCGACATTGTCAATATAATTCAGAACAGTATTGGCTCGCTGAATGCCCACATAAATTGAATTCCAATACGGGGCTATATTTTGATTGCTGGCGTCCATCGTAAACTCTTCCATCAACCAAATTGGATGCGGACCCCGATTGGCTTGCCAAAATTGTACCGTAGTATTATCTGACCTTTGTTCGGCAAACTTCCAGTGGTTATCATACACACCTTGTAGGCTCGAATAAATGGATATAACACCCTGGTTTATTTGCTGTTCATTTTGAAAGAATTCAGATGAAGCTATTACATTCGCAGGATCTTTAGTGAGAAATTCTTCGCAGCTAAAGCCTGAAAACAAGCAAATTAGAATCACCAAAATTTTAATTTTCGTATTTATTTTTTCATGTTAGTTCATTTTTATCTACTTACAAATTCACATTAACCCCGAGGGAAAATATCTTAGAAATTGGGTAATTTAAATTCCTGGTTCCTCCTGGCATCAAAGGATTATTTACATTTATTTCTTCTTCTGGATTTTGGAAATTGGTGTTTGATATCCAGGGGTTCAAAATATTGACATATACCCTTAGTCTATTATTTTGCCTTAAAAATCCTATA
>CALEIL010000019.1 GCA_937876435.1 uncultured Bacteroidota bacterium | reverse complement strand
TCCAAGCCATTTGAAATGATGAGGTCCCTCCAGATGGACGATGTCATGGGTCCGAAGCTCCGGAAGTCCCAAATGTGGTGCATGAATGATCAACCGGCTATCTTCGGTGGTGAAGGTGACGTGAGGAACCGCCTTGAAATACGGTTCGTCCACCGGATATCTCATTCTCAGCGCAATGTGACTGTAGGTCTCTGTCATCCCAAAGGTTTCGTATATGTTTCCGGGAAAATCAGGCAGAGATTGAATCAATTCGTCCGCAACCGGACCACCTCCGAGTAGTACGTTTTTAATTTTCCGGTGGTTTTTATTTTTCGATTGTGTCAGGATATTTTGGAACTGATGGGGTGTAAATGCTGCAAGATCCAGAATATGATCAGGAATCTCCGGGGTGGACGAAGGAGGAACAGTGATCAGATCAAACCGGCCCACCAGGGCACGGATGATCATCATACGGCCGGCGATAAATCTGGCGGGCATGGATAGTAAAGCGGTATTCCCTGATTCCAAACCCAAAAACCCGATGGTAGCCCTGGCGCTGGCTACAGCATATTTTTTCTGTAGAGTGATGACGCTGGGTTTCCCCGTGGAACCAGATGTGTGCGCGAGAAAGCCCTCGTGGGGATCGAACCACGATTCCAGGAACGCAGGTAAATCCGGATCTCCGGTCCAGGATCTGGTAAATTCCTGTAAATTGCCGGCATCTACAGACCGGTGATTGATAATGACGCGGTTCAGATTCATCGCTTATTTTTGATATTTCCCCAGTGTTTCGAGGGGTCCGTAAAAACCATTCCTTTCGATTCCTGGAGGGGAGAATCAATATTGTTCGTGAATAGTTTGCCGGTACCCAGTCCCTGGGCTCTTTGTACATTCAGACGATCACAAAACTGAGCCAGAATATTGAGGCCAACATTGGATTCCAGGGCGGAGGTCACCCACCAACCGACATCCAGCCTATCGCACAATGTGATGTATTCCATGGTCTCGGACAGACCACCGATCAAACTCGGTTTAAATATCAGGTGCTGCGGCCGGATGGTCCGAACTATATTTTCTTTCTCAGTTTTTGTTTTTATTCCGATCAATTCTTCGTCCAGCGCTATGGGTATAATATTCGATTCGCAAAGTCGGGCCATGCTTTCATACTGGCCGGCTTTAATCGGTTGTTCGATGGAATGAATCGAAAATTCACTGAGTCTGGCCAGTCTCTCCGGCGCTTCACCAGGCTCAAAGGAGCCATTGGCATCGAGACGAAGTTCCAGTTGATCAGGTGAAAATTCCTGGCGGATATATTTGAGCAATTCCAGTTCATCATCGAAATCAATCCCGCCAATCTTGAGTTTCAGGCAGTGGTATCCATCCTCCAGTTTTTGCCTGATTTGCTGCAACATATAGTTTTTATCCCCCATCCAGATCAGCCCGTTGATGGCGATGGAGGAATCTCCCCGGGCAAATGATCCATCAAACCAGACCCGTCGACCCCCTCCCTCCAAATCGAGACTGGCAGCTTCTATGGCGAAACGAAACGAAGGGAACTGGAGCAGGGATTCTACGGACACTACAGGAAGAGAATTATGCAATAAACCATCGATTCTTTGATAAAAATCCGGGCCTTCCGGGCTCAGCCCATCCAGCGGGGCTACTTCACCCCATCCGACGGCGTCGACGGTGCTTTCCGATCCCGTGGCCAGTATGAAATATACGGGTCGCGTGTGTAGAACAGACCGGGATGTCCGGGCCGGATTCCGGAATCGGAGTTCGTACGGGATGATTTGTACCCTGGAGATGGAAGGAGGAATCTGATTCATGGTGCAATTTACCGAATGTGATTCAATTGTAGGTTTGGAAAGGGTGAATTATCGGTTTCATCCACAGCTTTTGGCGTCCATTTTATTTATTTAAACATACAAAAACAGGGATTTTAGAATGTTGATAATCAATAAATTATGTTTTGTGACATTGCTTTTTAATTGCACAATTTTCTTTTTATTCAGGTTTTTAGCCTGACACACTCCACCTACTTTAGCATTGTTAATGCGCATTATTACTCAAATTACTATTATCGAAATCACCATTTTAAAATCAAACAATGAAGAAAATAGAAGCCATTATTCGCATGAGCAAGTTTGAGGAAGTGAAAGCTGCACTTGCTGTAATTGACGTCCGGTTTTTCACTCTCCATGAAGTCAGAGGATATGGACTCTTACAGGGTGAGAAGATGATTTACCGGGGGACGGAGTACGGGACGGAATACATCGAACGGGTCCAGATGGATATTTACTCCACCGAACAAAAATGTCCGGAAATCGTCCAGGTTCTTCTCGAATCGGGTTCTACCGGAGAGGTAGGGGACGGAAAAATCGCCATTCTTCCGGTTGAAACCGTATATCGGATCAGAAACGCAGAAGAAAACGCAAAAGCTATTTAAACTAAAACTTCATTCAAAATCAGATACAATGACAGATATGACACTTTTTACCGTCAATAATTTGTGGATACTGGTGGCCGCGGCTATGGTATTCATTATGCACCTCGGATTTTCGACGCTGGAAGCTGGCCTGGTCCGGCGAAAGAATGCGATTAATATTATATTTAAAAACGTCATGATCCTATCCATAGGAATGGTAAGTTATTACCTTATAGGGTTTGGTCTGATGTATCCTGGTGAATCCTGGAATGGATTAATCGGTTTCTCGGGCATCGGGCTTTCCTTGCCTGCTGGGGAATCGATTGCTTACGCCGACGGAAGTTATACCTACTGGACCGATTTTATTTTTCAGGCTATGTTCGCTGCTAACTGCTGTACGATAGTGTCAGGGGCGGTGGCTGAACGGATCAAACTCGGAAGTTTTCTGGTGATTTGCCTGATTTTTGTTTCGATATCTTATCCCATCACGGGGATGTGGAAGTGGGGTGGAGGTTGGTTGGATCAACTGGGTTTTTATGATTTTGCGGGTTCTACCCTGGTTCATTCCGTAGGTGGTTGGGGTGCATTGGCCGTGGTGATGTTGCTCGGACCACGTTTGGGCAAATACACCGCAAAAGGGATTAATCCCATCCCCGGTCACAACATCCCTCTGGCTGCTGTCGGAGTACTGCTGCTGTGGTTCGGTTGGTTCGGATTCAACGGTGGATCCGTATTATCCGCCGATCCGGATTCCGTCTCGCTCGTATTTGTCAATACAGCCTTAGCTGGTGCCGCCGGTGCGATTGGTTGCTATTTTTGCTCTTTTTATCTGTTCAAAGCGCACGATCTTTCCATGGTGCTCAATGGAATCCTCGGTGGATTGGTGGGAATCACTGCGGGGGCGGATTTGATGACTCCATTTGAATCTGTCATTATCGGAACTATCGCCGGTGTGATCATTCCTTTTTCGGTGGTGTTTTTTGACCGGATCAAAATTGATGACCCCGTAGGGGCTACTTCGGTCCACCTCGTTTGTGGTATCTGGGGAACGATGGTAGTGGGTATTTTTGGAGCCAAAGCAGGGTTGGCACAGCTCGGTTATCAAATGGTGGGTATAGTCAGCATAGGACTGGTGACGTTTTTATTTATTTTTCTGGTGACCTACCTCGTCAAGAGTTCCATGGGACTCCGTGTAAGCGAAGAGGAAGAAATGGAGGGACTGGATATGATCGAACACAATGCACCGGCGTACCATGACCTGTCCCCTGCCTGATGGGATCCTGACCGGAGAAAGCTGCCTTTGCAGGTGCGTTTTATGATGCAATCCCGCTAAGGTTTATCTAAAAATAAAAGGGAAGCCTCGTTTAGAGGCTTCCCTTTTATTTTACCACATCAGCGCTCATAGAGCATCATGTGCCGGAAAGCGAACCACCTTCAGAATGAAGTCCGGAAAATTTGAAAAAGCAAGATCCTGAGTTCTTACACACCCTCTGGACCTTTCCCCAGGTCAATTCTCCACTGATAATACCTCGGCTATCCGTTTCTGACAATCCATATAATGATACCGCGTCATGGAATCGTTACTTTTTCGCTCTGCTTTTTCCAGTTTCTTCTGTAAATCAGCTAACCGCCCCAGACTCAACGATCTGATGTCGGTCAGGACAGGATTCACCGAACCCGTACTTCGCGTAAAAGTGGTGATGGTTCCGGAGCTTGCTTCAGCAGGTTTGGTCAGTTCGATCATTTTTTCAAGATGTAGTTTCTGTAAATTCCTTCTATACACCGAGGTGGACTGTCCACTGGAGAGTTCGGACCAAATGCCATTTTCCATGTCGAGAAAGAATTCCTCAAAACCGTATACCTCTTTCCCGTGAGCAGCTTCTGCATCGATCAGCCTTTGGAGCCGATCCGTGGCATACAATCGATCGATCGTCGTCTTATGCCATCCGGCCAGCGTAGATACCCCATTATCTGCCAGGAACTTGTCCCGGAGATCATGTGGGAACAACCAAAGGGGTTCCCGGAACAACTGAGTCTGGAGGAAGGATACGGCTTGCTTTTGCATATCCCGGGGGGCAGGGACAAACGCCGGCCCTGTTTGCTCATACGATTTGGGGGAATCAAATATTCCACCCACCCATTTGGTCACATGTCCTACGTATCGCATGTACTGGGTCTGTACATTGGAATACAATTCTTTTGCTTCTTCGTAAAGGCTCGCTTCTTCATTGGTCCATTCGATGACTTGCGGAAGGATCTTCTGCAGGTTGATAATTCCGTACTCCGATGCCTTCATACTATTGTCTCCCAGATCCTCGTTTTGGGCTCGGGGGTCAAAAGAGCTGCGTTCGGTCAGAAAATGAAGCGCGGGATTATCCTGGGCTCTGTCCAGGTACCACTGGTTGAGGATTTTTTTATCTTCTTCCGGCCCGGAAGTGCCGTAAATGGGTTTGTAGTTCCATTCGATGGCCCATTTGTCATAGGCCCCCACCCCGGGGAATAAATCCGTCACACCATCTCCTTCCTGGGCTACGTAATTGAACCGGGCATAGTCCATAATGGAGGAAGTATGTCCGTTTTTGGCCAGCCATTCGGGGTCTCGTAGTTTTTCAACCGGAGTGGCATGGCTCGCTCCGAAATTGTGCCGCAGGCCTATGGTATGACCCACTTCATGTGCTGCCACAAAGCGGATTAACTTCCCCATCAATTCGTCATCAAATTTATTTTTACGGGCTCTCGGATCGGTCACCCCTCCCTGGGTGGTGTACCAGTTTTTGAGCAATTTCATCACGTTGTGGTACCAACCTATGTGGCTTTCGATGATCTCCCCTGATCTGGGATCATGGACGTTGGGTCCGTATGCGTTTTGGATATCGGAGGCAAAATACCGGATCACGGAAAACCGGGCATCTTCCAGACTCATCGTGGTGTCATTGGATGGCCAGTCCTTTGCGAGGATGGCATTTTTCCATCCGGCCTGTTCAAAAGCTACCTGCCAGTCTTCCACTCCCTGTTTCAAATATTTCCTCCATTTGGCCGGAGTGGCCGGATCTATATAAAATACGATCGGTTTTTGGGGTTCGATGATTTCTCCATTCTGCTGGCGACGGGCATCTGATTCGTTGCGGGGTTCCAGTCTCCAGCGGACGGTAAAGGTTTGTTCATCAGCCTTGTGGCCTTCGTCGTTGTAGACGGTATAGCTATTGGAAAAAATCCCTACCCGCTGGTCGAAAAATCGGCGTTTCATAGGAATTTTCGGAAGTAAAACCATGGAGGTATTGAGTTCATAGGTGACTGCACCGGCGTTGATCCCGGCATTGAGATCCTGGGTCCGGCCGGTGGAAGGCCCCAGACTGGGTGGATTGACTTCGTATGTCCGGACTACCCGCATTTCTACGTTGATGGGATAGGCCCGGATCCTTTCGATATAGGTCCGGTCATTGGCCTGGGATTTGATTTTATACCTTTGCTTGGTGATGGGTGTCATCTCAAATGCCTGATTGGGTTTCTTCAGAAAATCGGTGACCTCGATAAGGACCGAAGTATCCTTTCGCGTTGCTTTGACGTCGAAAGCTCCTATGATGGGTTGCATATTGGAATTGTAAACCGCTTCCTGAATTGCCTGGCTGGTATCTTGTGCTACATTGACGTAAGTGATTACCCTGAGATATACTTTTTTCCCAGGACCTTTCTCCCACCTGATGACCTGGCGATTGGCCTGTTCTCCTCCATATCCGGCACCAGTAGGTGTCTTGGCTTCCCGGGTGACCGCCATGATATCCCGTTGGAAGATAGAATCCGGCAATTCAAAGTAGTATTTGTCTTTGACCTGGTGCACGGTAAACATCCCTTTTGAAGTGAGCGCTTTGTCCGTAATAAAATCTGTGAATGTTTTTTCCTTTTGTTTGGTACTGTCCTGCGTTGTTTTGCTGGAGTCAGGGACCGCTGTCGCGTTTGATTTTGAATCCTGCGCAAACATAACAACCTGGGTAGCCAGGATGAAAGCCAGGGTAGTCAGCATATATTTCCAGGAAATACAAACGGATCGGTCGGATAGGGTTTTAATATTCATTCCTAAATTTTTAATTGATGAAATCCTTCGTTTTGACGAACAAAGATATCATATATTTCATATTATGACCGACCTGGGGTCGAATTGACAATAAGGACGTCCGGAAGCATTTAAATCTATATGGAGCCATGTCGCATTCATCAAAGTTTTTATCTTTGGAGCTTTGAAAACATATTCTCAAATATTTTATGAAACGAAGAGACTTCATTTCCAGATCTGCACTGACCGGAGCAGCCCTGGCAGGAGGAGCCACAGGGCTTGTCAGCCAACCTTCATCATCCCAGACGGTAAGATATCAAAATGGCAAAAGTCCCTGGCCGATTTGTCTGGATTTTGCAACGATCAGACCGGTCAAAACTCTCAAGGAAAAAGTTGATATCGCAGCGGAAGCAGGATATGACGCCGTGGAACCCTGGGACAGTGATCTGGAAGAATACGAAAAGTCGGGCGGTGATTTGCGGGAAATGAATAAATATATAAGGGATAAAGGCATGTTCGTGCCCAGTATGATCGGTTTGTGGGGTTGTCTGCCTGAATCGGAAGAAGCGTTTGAGGAATCCCTGCCCGCTACCCGAAATCGTATGCGAATGGCTTCGGAAATAGGTTGTGAATTTGTGCAGACCATACCCAATAAAGTAGGGGAGAACTACGACCGGCGATTTGTCGCGGACTGCTATCGCAGACTGATCGAAATCGGAATACAGGATTATAATGTCAAACCGGCGTTGGTCTTTGTCGAAATGTTTCCCCTGAAAACGATGGGCCAGGCCCTTGAAATTGCGGCCGACGCAGATCATCCCGAAGCCCGGATTATTCCCGATGTTTTTCATATGTATATCAGCAAAGGTGGGTTTGAAGGACTGAATTTACTGCAGGGTAATGCCATCGCTATTTTTCAATTCAACGATGCACCAAAAGGGATGGCCTTAGAAGACATGAAGGATAAAGACCGGGTATTTCCCGGAGACGGGATATTACCTTTGCCCAAAATCCTGAAAGATCTGAAAGCTACAGGATACACCGGGTGTATTTCGCTGGAATTGTACAATCCGGATTATTACAAAAAGGATATGCTGGAAATTGCAAAGACCGGACTCGCCAAGACGTTGTCCGTGATCGGTGAAGCCGGGGTGTAAAGGATGATTTGTTTCGCTCTTGAACCGATTGTTTGCTTCGCACGTTTGGGAATAGTCCGCTGTAC
>CALEIL010000018.1 GCA_937876435.1 uncultured Bacteroidota bacterium | reverse complement strand
GGCTGGCCGGAGCGTGTGCCGCGCTCTGGCTGAGCGAGTACGGAGCCGTCACCGTGCTGGAAGCCGAGCGCCCGACGAACACGCGCGTGTCGGGAGCCTCCGGCGCAGCCGCCGGCCTCGTCAACCCGCTGATGGCGCGTACGGCGAACCCGGCGTGGCGCTTCGAGGAGGCCTTACGCGCGCTGCACGAGACGCTCGAACGAGCCGAGGCCCGCGCGCTCTTCCGCGCGACCGGCGTCCTCCGCCCCGCCCGCGACGCCGCGCAGGCCGAGGTATTCCGCGCCCGCGCCGACACGCTTCCCGAGCACGCCGCGTGGCGCTCGGCCGAGGCGCTCCGCGCGCAGCATCCGGACCTCGCGGCCCCACACGGCGGGCTGTGGATCCCCTCCGGTGGCGCCGTGGACCTCGCGGCGATGGTAGAGGCGCTGCTGCGGGCAGCGGAGGCGCACGGAGCGACGGTCCACACCGGCGTCCACGTCACGGCGTGGGAGGAGCACGTGGACCGGGCGGTCGTGACGACGGCGGGCGGTGAGCAGCTCGAGGCGCGGCGCCTCGTGCTCGCCCTCGGCGACGGCTTCCGGCTCTTCGGCGAGCTGGCGGCGCTGCCGCTCCACCGGATCAAAGGACAGACGGTCCGCATCGCCCGGCCGGCCGGGCTCGGTGAGATACCTACCCTCTCGGGCTTCGGCTACGTCGTGCCGGACGGAGACACGCTCGTCGTCGGGAGCTCGTACGAGCACGAGTTCGAGGACGTGGCGCCGAGCGAGGCGCAGTCGGCCGCGCTCGTGGCGGAGGCGGCGCGGATTGTGCCGGCGCTGGCCGTGGCGGCGGTCGTGGAGGCGCGGGCGGGCGTCCGCGTAACGGTGCCGCGCGCGCACTCGCCGCAACGGCTCCCGCAGCCGTAATAAGATCTACTCCTGTCATAACCACCAGGACAGTACCTACCGCAAATGTTCCTATATACAGGACAAAAAAGACCAAAATATGCGTCAATACCCGCGGAGGTACTATTTTCCCGTTGAGTCGCAAGCGAATCATAGCTCTGGGATGGAGCAGGCGTTTGAATTCCAGGATGGAGTTTCTGAACAGCACCGTATGCCGGATAATTTTGATCCCCCCTGAGGTCGAACCAGCGCAAGCACCCATAAATAATAGTATAAAAAAAATGGCGGTCAGGACCGGGGACCAGCTCGTATAATCAGCCGTTACAAATCCAGTGGTGGTTACCACGGAAATTACCTGAAACAGGGAATCCCGGAAGGCTTGCTCGATCGTGATATCAGCACTGGTGAATACCAGTATTGTCACAGCGAACGCTACCCCAATGATCAGAAAACAATAATATCTCAATTCATCACTACTCCACACAGAACTGAATTTACGGCGTAATGCCAGATAATACAGGGAATAATTGACGCCACCCAAAAACATAAACAAGGCTATGACGTACTGAATTTGCGGACTAAAATAAGCCACACTGGCATTTTTAGTACTAAATCCTCCGGTGGCCATGGTAGTCAGGGCGTGATTGATTCCATCAAACCAATCCATCCCCAAAAGCCACAGAATCAACCAGAGAATCAACGTTAACCCCAAATATATAAACCACAATGATTTGGCAGTATCTTTGATCCGGGGATGCAGTTTTTCGGAGGTTGGACCCGGGGCTTCTGCCACAAATAGTTCAATCCCCCCAATCCCAAGTAATGGCAACAAAGCTACCGTAAGTACTATCATCCCCATACCACCCAACCACTGAGTGAAACTGCGCCAGAAAAGGATATCCCTGGGCCACATTTCAATGTCGTTGATCACAGTCGAACCGGTAGTGGTCAATCCGGACATGGTTTCAAAAAATGCATCGGTGATTGAAGCCATATTGCCCGAAAGCACATAGGGCAGCGCGCACGCTATCCACAGTGTAATCCAGGCGAGAAAAACGATGAGATATCCCTCCCGTTTGGTCACGGTTTGATCCATTTTCCGGGCAGCAAACAACAGAACTATTCCACCAAAAAGGCAAATCATTATGCTACTCACAAAATCAGATAAATGGCTGGTTTGATAGTATATAGAAAAAGGAATACACAAAACCATGGAGAATGCTATGATACAAAGCAGCACCCCCAATACTTTTAAGATGGCTCCATATCGCAATATTTTCATTACCTGAACATTTTTTCGACCAGACCAATGGCTTCAGGTTCAGCAAACACGATGACCTTATCGTTGAGTTGGAACTGGAAATCACCATCGGGAATGATGCTCTCATCATTGCGAATCACTCCGGCGACAAGAGCCTGCTTTGGAAAATTGAGCTTGGACAACGGTCTTCGGATCAGTTTACTGGTATTGGTAACCGTGTATTCTATAATTTCCGCATCTACCCCATGCAAGCTGGTTATCGCTTCGATTTCACCTTTGCGAATAAACCTGAATATATTATTGGCCGCTATCAGTTTGGTGTTGAGCAAAGTATCGACGCCAATATTTTGGGAGATCCGGATATAATCTGGGTTGTCTACCAACGCGATGGTTTTGATTCCGACGAGTTCCTCGGCCATTAGTGATATGATGATATTGGACTCGGAATTGGGCAAAAGACAGATCAACGCATCCATTTCATCCAGTCCTTCTTCTTTCAAAACTTCAAAATTGGTCGGGTCTCCTTTGATGACCAGACTGTGCGTGAGTGTCTCCAGAAGTAATTTGCAGTTTTCTTTGTCTTTTTCCACCACGGTGAGTTGGTACGTCTTTTCCAACATCCCAGCTGTCAATCGTGAAATTTCGCCACCACCGAGAACCATCACCTTCTTGACGGTTTTGTTCATCTTTCCCGCAAAGGCGGTCGCCTTCTTGATTTCTTCCTGGCGAGCCATCATATAAATGTGATCCCTGGGCCGCACAATCGTCGTCCCACGGGGTCTTATGGTCGTATTCCCTCTCAGGATGGCTATCGGCCGGAACGGGAAATCGGTGGTCATTTCTTCGATCTCCAAAATATTCCGGCCCACTATTTTGGAATTGTACCGGACGGTGAGCCCTATCACCGAAAGTTTCCCGTCCTCAAATTCGAAGATATCGGTCAGAGCGGTCTGCTTCAGCAGACGTGTGATTTCTTTGGCTACCAGATTGTTGGGTGAGATGATAATGTCAATCCCAAGCTCTCTGAATACCTCCATCTGATCCTCGGCCAGAAATTCAGGATTCTCGACCCGGGCAATGGTTTGTTTGGCCCCCATTTTTTTGGCCAGGATGGCAGAGACCAGATTGGTGTGTTCGGAGGTGGTGACGGACATGTACAAATCCGCTTTCCATATTTCAGCCTGATATAATACAGACCGGGAAGCAGCGTCACCCTTTATAGGAAGAATATCGAGCTGGTTGTATGCACTGTCGAGCATCTCCTGATCGATATCGATCAAAATGATGTCGTGATTTTCGTAGGACAATAATTTTGCAAGGTGGCTTCCGACTTCCCCTGCACCGGCCAGTATTATTTTCATCTTTGTTCCTTATCCCGCAGTTCCAATGTCACGGATCGATGTCGTAATCATTCTCTGCGGAGTTATGCGGGAAATAGTCTGATCCCAATAAAAACAAACTAAGCAAAATGACGTAAGATATACAGAGTTACTAAAATCTTTTTACCAATAAATCTGTTTGCATTAAGCTCCTGATATCTTTGAGCAAACAAATTTACCTTAAATTAATTGATAAGATGAAAATTTTAATGGTTTGTCTGGGTAATATCTGTCGGTCTCCCCTCGCTGAAGGCATTCTCCAAACGAAAGCACAACAAAGAGGACTGGATTGGGAAGTAGACAGCGCGGGTACGTCCGGATGGCACAATGGTGAAGGGCCAGACGAAAGGTCAGTAGAAACCGCCCGGAAGTATGGATTGGATATTTCTCAACAAAAATCCAGGAAATTGCGATCCTCCGATATCGATTACTTTGACAGGATATACGTGATGGACGACCAAAACCTCAATGACGTACTCAGATACTGTCATACAGAGGAAGAAAAAGGCCGTGTTCAAAAAATCATGAGCGTCCTCCATACAGCCTCCGAAACCAATGTACCTGATCCGTATTTTGGTGAATACGGATTTGATCTCGTATTCCAGATGTTGGATGAGGCGTGTGATAAAATAATTGAAAATGCAGAAAGAGGAGAATAGTTCTTATATTTGCTCGTATTATAGTTCTACAAAAACGCATGATTATGAGTCCTGAAATGCAGGAAAAATTAAACAGTCAGATCGAAATGGAGGGTTACGCCAGTTTCCTGTATCTTTCTATGTCTGCCTGGTGTGATTATAGAGGGTTGATGGGATGTGCCCAGTTTCTCAAACGTCAGGCGGATGAGGAGCATATGCATATGATGAAACTTCTGGAGTATATGCAGGAAATGGACGTCCAGCCTACCATCCCTGCCATAGCGCAGCCTCCTTCAGAATTTGATGAAATAGATACTTTATTTGAAGACGTTTTAGGACACGAACAAAAAGTGACCCAGTCGATCAACGAATTGGTCGATTTTTCAACAAAAGATAAAGACCACAGCACGTACAATTTTTTGCAGTGGTACGTGGAGGAACAACGAGAGGAAGAAAATCTCATACGTACGATCCTCGACCGGATAAAGTTGATAGGCGAATCTCCTCAAAAGCTCTATTACATCGACAAAGAAGTCGAAGCCATCAATGGCACCGTAGGATCCGGTGAAGCGGGATAACGTACTTTCTCCGTGCATTTCTCACTCTATAAACGTTTGTCAGTATGATGGGTAAAATGAAATTGGATCGCAAATTCATGACCAGGGAGAAATGGCGCACATTTACCCGGGTTTTTACCTATATCAGGCCCTATATTGGATATTTTATCTCGGGGATGGTAATGCTGACCCTATCCAGTACCATCATGATGGTATTTCTTTTTGTGGCAGGTGAAATGGCCAATGCTGCGCATGGAGAATCCAGGTTTCCACTGAAAGTAAGTGATTATGGATGGGTATTTCTCATTTTACTGGTCGCTCAGGGGATATTTTCCTATCTGCGAACGGTGACCATGTCTATCGTGAGTGAAAATGGTATGGCAGATCTGCGAAAAGATCTATTCAATAAAATCGCTACCCTCCCATTTCCCTACTTCGAAAGCAAACGAATCGGTGAACTCACCTCCAGGATAACCAATGACATCGAACAACTCCAGAATACATTTTCAGTAACCCTGGCAGAATTTCTACGCCAGATTATCACACTCATCATTGGAATCGCTGTCCTGGCCTGGTTGGCCCCGCGGTTATCCCTTATAATGCTCGCCAGTATACCGATCGTTGTACTGGTCGCTATGTTCTTTGGTCGACATGTGCGCAAAATATCCAAAAAACGTCAGGATCAGATTGCAGATTCCAATACAATTGCCGAAGAGGTGTTGCAAAATTTCCAGATCGTCAAATCCTTTACCAATGAATACCTGGAGAGCATTCGCTATTCGAAGTCGATTACGGAAGTGGTGCGTATTTCGATCAGGTACGCCAGGTGGCGGGGTGTATTTTTTATGTTTATCATAACCCTGCTCTTTGGAGGGATCTTTTTCGTATTGTGGCAGGGAGCCATGATGGTCGAGAGTGGTGATATGAAACTGGGGGATTTGTTTTCTTTCATCATGTACACCGGAATGATAGGCGGTGCTATTGCCAGTCTGGGTACTCTGGTAACCCAGTTGATAGGAGCCATCGGAGCAACGGACAGGGTCTTTGAAATTCTCGACCAAAAACCGGAAATCGAATTAACGAAACCCCTGATTGATTACAAGCGTTTCGACGGAAACGTCGTTCTTTCCAACGTAGGGTTTTCTTACCCTGCCAGGCCCGAGGTAAAGGTGCTGAAGAATATTGACATGCAGATCGATCACGGTCAGACGATTGCCCTGGTCGGTGCATCAGGAGCTGGAAAAAGCACTATAACCTCTTTGCTATTGCGCTTATACGACTACGATGAAGGAGTGATTTCAATCGATGGTGTAGATATCCGAGACATAGATCTCATCCACCTCAGGCAAAATATGGCATTGGTCCCCCAGGATATCAGTTTATTCGCCGGGAGTATCCGGGATAACATTTTATACGGACGTCCTGATGCCACAGAAGAAGAAGTTATCAACGCTGCCAGGAACGCCAACGCGTGGGAATTTATCTCCGAATTTCCCGAAGGACTGGATACGATCGTAGGGGAACGAGGAGCAAAGGTCTCTGGCGGCCAACGACAAAGAATCGCCATCGCCAGAGCGCTGCTCAGAGATCCCTCTATCCTGATCCTGGATGAAGCCACTTCCAGTCTGGATGCGGAATCCGAACAATTGGTGCAGCATGCTCTGGATACCCTCATGGAAGGCAGAACTTCGATCATTATAGCCCACCGGCTTTCGACGGTCAGAAATGTGGATCGAATCTATGTATTGTCTCAGGGAGAGATCGTCGAATCAGGAAGTCACACCGATTTGATGCAGGACCCCGAAGGTGCGTACAACCAGCTCGCCAGACTCCAATTGGAAACCGACTGATCTATGCGCATTGATTCTCAGGTTTCTTTACAAGCTTATAATACATTCGGGATTGCTGCCGGGGTGGACCAGCTCATCACGGTGGAAACAGCGGAGGATTTGTATGACTTGAAAAACGAACTGAAAGTTGGCCTTTTGATTGGAGGTGGAAGTAATATATTATTGACACAGCCCCGGTATGAAACCGTCATGGTCAACAGAATCCAGGGGATGGGAATCGTTGAGGAGAACGAGGAAAATGTAATTATCGCAGTGGGTTCCGGTGAAAACTGGCACGAACTGGTAAAATGGACTTTATCTAAGGATTATGGAGGGCTGGAAAACCTTTCCCTTATTCCCGGAACCACGGGAGCAGCACCCATCCAAAACATTGGAGCCTATGGTGTGGAGGTCAAGGATATCATCGTTGGTCTGGATTACTACCGATTCGAGGACCAATCCATCGTTTACATACCGGCCGAAAATTGCCAGTTCCGGTATAGGGATAGCATATTCAAAAACGAATGGAAGGATCAGGGGTTTATTACAAAAATATATATGCGCCTCTCCAAACGCCACCATATTATCCACAAAGAATACAAGGCATTGAAGGTGTTTCTCGATGCACAGGGGTTTACACAACCGACGATTCAGCAAATCAGCCAGGCCGTCATTGCTATCCGGCAATCGAAATTACCCGATTGGAGAAAATTGGGTAACGCAGGCTCCTTCTTCAAAAATCCGATCGTTCCGGTTTCGGTGTATGACCGATTGGTTGCCCAGTACCCCAATCTTCCTTTCTTTCCTGTGGACAAGGAATTTATAAAAATCCCTGCTGCCTGGTTGATCGAACAAGCGGGTTTCAAAGGCAAAAGATCCGGTGCCGTAGGTTGTTACGAATTCCAACCTCTGGTTCTCGTGAATTACGGAGGAGCTACCGGGGCGGAAATATTAGAACTCAAGGATACCATACAGATGAAAATACGGCAACTCTTTGGAATCGAGTTGACCCCGGAAGTGACTATTGTATAATAAACACGGGACAGTTCCACCTGGCATTTCCCGATGCTGGCGCCTTGGGGTTACTTGCCAGGTAGAGAATTTTTAATTTTTAATTTTTAATTTTTAATTAGGA